>JAYELI010000012.1 GCA_034717435.1 Candidatus Omnitrophota bacterium | reverse complement strand
AAGGAAGTCCTGAGTATTCCCGAAGGGCGACCGAAGGATCTCATAAAACCGTGTTTTCTGAGATTCTTCGGCCTTCGGCCTCAGAATGACCTTTTTAGCGTTATTATTTTTAATTTCGGTTAAGGTGCGCACTTTTAAAACATAAATCGCTCTAAAACTGTGCACTTTTAATTTTTAAATAACAATTATCTACATTATACTTGACTATTGGGCCTATTGTGGTTTAAACTATTAAAATATGATAGAAGTTAATCCCTTCGTAAAAAAGGACAGGCCCTCCATAACGGAAAACAGCTTATCTAAATGCCAAAAAACACTCGGATATCAGTTCAATGATGTTAAAATATTAATTAAGGCATTGACCCACCGCTCGTTCGCTCACGAATCTATCTTAAAGGCCGTCAAAGATAATGAACGCCTGGAATTTTTAGGCGACAGCGTATTAAGCATAGTAGTAAGTGATTATTTAGTCAAACACTTTCCAGCGTATTCTGAAGGGATACTGACCAAATTAAGGGCTAATTTAGTTAACGGCCCCAGCCTGACTGAAAAGGCGCTAAAGCTGCATCTGGGTAAGTTTCTTCAACTTGGTAAAGGCGAAATGTTAACCGGCGGCAACAAGCGTGCCTCCATATTGGCCAGCGGCCTGGAAGCAGTCATCGGCGCTATTTATCTTGATGGAGGCCTGAATAAAGCAGCAGATTTCGTTCATTCCTTGTTCAAAAATGAGATTAAATCTTTGAGCCAAAAAAAGGGCGAAAGAAATTGGAAAGGGCTGCTTCAACAATACACCCAGAAAGAGCTAAAATCTCAACCTTCCTATGTGGTCATAGAAGAAAAAGGTCCGGAGCATAAAAAGAGGTTTGTTATCGTGGTTAAGATTTTTGACCGGCTATTGGGAAAAGGTAAAGGAAAAACCAAGAAAGAAGCTGAGCAACAAGCTGCCAAATCAACCCTTCGAAAATATTATCGTCATTATTTAGACCAGGCCGGCCTTTAACAGATCCTGCACATCTACCAAACCGATAGGCCGATTCCGTTCATCGACAACCGGCAATTCATCTATTTTTTTCTCTTTCAAAACCTTAAATGCCTCGGCAGCCAGTTTATCCTTTGTAATGGTAGCAGGCTTTTTGGTCATCACTTCTTTTATTTTTTTGACTAAAAGATCGGGCTCCGTCTCCAGATGCCGGCGGAGATCTCCATCAGTAAAAATACCCCTTAAGCGGCCTTTACTATCTACCACGCTGGCAGATCCCGCCCTGGCTTTGGTAATAATCAACAATGCTTCTTTAACCAGCCTGTTCTCATTTACTGTTGGGCTCGCTGAACGACTGCGCATAATATCTTCTACTTTAAGGAGCAGTTTTTTTCCCAACACGCCTCCGGGATGAAAAAAGGCGTAATCTTCATGCTTAAAGTCCTTTTTACTCACAACTACTATAGCCAGCGCATCACCCATAGCCAGCATAGCAGTTGTAGAAGCAGTAGGAGCAAGATTAAGAGGGCAGGCTTCTTTTTTAACCCCGACATCCAGAGCAACCTCGCTGTTTCTGGCCAAGCTCGATTTCAGATTTCCAGTTAAAGAGATAAGGCCGGCCCCTATTTTCTTTATCGTAGCAATGAGCCTGATAATTTCCTCTGTCTCTCCGCTGTTTGAAAGCGCAATCACCAAGTCGCTTTTGGTCACCATTCCCAAATCACCATGAACAGCCTCTGCTGGATGAAGAAACAGGCTGGGGATCCCCATCGAGGCAAGCGTTGCAGAGATTTTTCTGGCGATCAATCCGGGTTTACCCATGCCGGTAACCACTATCCTGCCTTTACAATTACAGATCATTCTGATCGCTTTCTGAAAGCTCTTTCCCAGCCGGGGGATAAGCGAGGAAATGGCTCCTGATTCAATCTTCAAAACCTTTTTTGCCTGTTTAATGCTCATTTCATTTTCCTTTTCCAAACCTAAAACTTCCATTTTTGGATTCTGCGGTCAAGCCGCAGAATGACGATTGAAAAATTAAGGCTGAAGGTTCAGCTGCTGTTTAGCGCTTTTAACAATCTTGTCTATTTTTTTGACCTGCTTGAGTAAAACTTCCAGCTTATCCATTTCCAGCATATTTGGGCCATCGCAAGGAGCTTTATCAGGAGAGACGTGAACCTCTATAAACAATCCATCGCAGCCCATCCCCACAGCAGCCCTTGCCAGCCCAGGAACAAGTTCTCTTTGGCCGCCGGAAGAATTCCCTTCGCCTCCGGGCAGTTGAACAGAATGTGTAGCATCATATATTATCGGCCAACCAAAATTTTTCATTACCTCAAGAGAGCGCATATCGCTAACTAAATTATTATACCCAAAACTCGTCCCCCGTTCGGTAATAAGAATTTGCTTTCCGCCTGAAGCAATTATCTTTCTAACGACATGGGCCATATCCCAAGGAGCCATAAACTGTCCTTTTTTAACATTAATAACATTGCCGGCCCTGCTGCAGGCAGTAATAAGATCTGTCTGCCGGCAAAGAAAAGCAGGTATCTGGATAACATCCAGTATTTCCTTTACTTCTTTAATTTCCTCCCGGCAATGCAAGTCGCTTAAAACAGGCACACCTATCTCATTTTTTACTTTTTCTAAGATCTTTATGCCTTTTTTAACCCCCGGCCCCCGAAAAGAAGAAATAGATGTCCGGTTCGCTTTATCATAACTGGACTTATATATCAAGGGGATATCCAGGCGGGCAGTAATATCCTTCAGCATCCCGGCATGAGAAAGAGCCTTTTCCTCATCCTCAATAACACAAGGGCCTGCGATCAGGACTAAAGGGTTGTTCCCGCCTATTTTTACATTACCTACTTTTATTTCTCTGGTCATTTTTTAAATGGTTAAATTGTTAAATGGCTAAATTGTTATAACAGTTTGGCAATTTAACAGTTTAACAGTTTAGCAGTTTAATAGTTTAGCAGTTTATTGTATCCGTTTCTTTACCTCGTCTAAATCCCGCGGTGTATCTACGCTGATAGAATCATACTTTGTTTCAACAACCTTTATTTTACAGCCGTGCTCTAAGACCCGCAGTTGTTCGAGGGATTCTGCTTTTTCCAAAGAGGATGGAATAAAATTAGCAAAACTAAACAAAAAATCTTTAGTATAAGCATACATCCCGATGTGTTTATATACCCCGTGCGGGGAAAAGACTGATCCTTCTGTTTGTTTAACCTGATAAGGAATGCATGAGCGTGAGAAATATAAAGCAAAACCATCCTTGTCAGTCACTACTTTAACTATGTTTGGATCATGCAGCTGAACCCTGTCCTGTATCTCATGCTTTAAGGTAACCATTTGGGTAGAAGGGTCTTCGACCAGGACGCTGGCTAAATCATCAATCATCGCCGGTTTAATCAGCGGTTCATCGCCCTGGATATTTACAATTACCTTGACATCCAAAGGATTGACTATCTCGCATATCCTATCTGCACCGCTAAGATGACCTTTTGATGTTAAAATACCCTTTCCTCCGAAAGCCTCTATTGCCTTCATCACCTTTTCATCGTCAGTGGCTATAATCAAATCCTCCAGCAAATGGGCCTTGCTGGCAGCTTCCCAAACCCACTGGATCATGGTTCGGCCTAAAATATTGGCTAACACCTTGCCGGGAAACCGGGAGGATTCATAACGTGCTGGAATTACACCAATAACATCCATATTTTTACCTCCAAAAAAACCTATAGAAATATGCTTCAAAGTTCCTTCGGAATTTTGTCGCGAAATAAATAGAAATTAATGGAAATCTTCTTTGAGCTTCTTCTTATTTCTATGTATTTCTTCCTGCTTTGCACCTTGAACTATACTTTTCAGCAATTCGTCTTGGGTTACCGTCGCTATACCCAGTTTACCCACTACAATCCCGGCTGCATAATTAGAAATAGCTGCTGCTTCCTGCATGGTCGCGCCGCTAGCCAAAGCCAGACCAACTGAAGCAATTACTGTATCACCTGCTCCAGACACATCAAAAACTTCCTGGGCTTTTGTAGGAATATGGGTTATCTTGCCTGACGATTCAAATAAACACATCCCTGCTTCACCAAGAGTGATCAGCACTGCCTGAACCTTTAGTTCATTTAACAGCTTCTTACCTGTTCGCTCCAAGGCATTTTCGCCGCTTAGTTTTATTCCTGTTACTGCCTGCGCCTCATGATGATTGGGAGTAATAATCGTTACTCCTTTATAATAAGAAAAATTATCTCCTTTTGGGTCAACGGCTATTATTTTTTTATGTCTTCTGGCAATAGACAAAACCTCTAAAAGTAAGCGGGGAGTAATTATTCCTTTGCCATAATCCTCGATCAAAATAATATCCACAGAGACGATCCTATCCCGGA
This sequence comes from Candidatus Omnitrophota bacterium, assembly GCA_034717435.1. Classification (NCBI taxonomy): domain Bacteria; kingdom Pseudomonadati; phylum Candidatus Omnitrophota; species Candidatus Omnitrophota bacterium. Next base: position 648 of record JAYELI010000012.1, on the reverse strand, counting down.
CAAATGCTATAATCCGGTTAATAAGCTTGAGATCCACAGGATTTTCGTCTTCGGTGTCCACTCTTACTACTTGCTGATGCCGGGCGACAATCCTTGTTTTTGAGGTAGTTGGCCGCTGGCAGGTAGAAAATACGCCTTTGGTGTCGGTTCCCCGCTCTTTCAAATATCCGATTAATTTCTTTCCGTTTCTGTCCCGGCCAATCACCCCGCATGGAAAAACTCTTCCTCCCAGCATAGAAATATTATTAACCACGTTAAGCGCTCCACCGGGCATAAATGATTTAGAATTGACTTTGACAACCGGCACAGGCGCTTCTGGAGAAATGCGAGATACCTCGCCCCAGATAAACTCATCGAGCATAAAGTCGCCAATGACTAACACCTTGGCGCGATTAAACTTAGAAATAATCCTTTTAAATCTTTTAGCATCCATAGTTTTAATTTATAGCACGTCCTCTGAAAAATGTCAATTATAGTTTTAAGACATGTTATCTACGAATTAAAAGTGCACAGTTTTTAGACGATTTATGTTTTAAAAGTGCACACCTTAACCGAAATTAAAAATAATAACGCTAAAAAGGTCATTCTGAGGCCGAAGGCCGAAGAATCTCAGAAAACACGGTTTTATGAGATCCTTCGGTCGCTTAC
>JAYELI010000011.1:142-5106 GCA_034717435.1 Candidatus Omnitrophota bacterium | reverse complement strand
AACGCAATACGCACGACGCACAACGAAGTGAGGAGGTATGCGGTGGGAATGTGGGTTGGACGAGGAAGAAAAGCCAGACGTTGTTACGGGTTTGACGAAATTGCATTGGTGCCCGGTGCAGTAACCGTAAACCCCAATGAGATCGATACCAGCTGGGAAATCGGGGGCAAGAAGCTGGAGGTTCCTATATTAGCGGCGGCTATGGACGGGGTGGTGGATACCAAGTTCGCTGTCACGATGGGTAGATCAGGAGGCCTGGCGGTTTTGAACCTGGAGGGCATCCAGACGCGGTACAAAGACCCGGCCGGAGTATTGAATGAAATCGCTAAGGCCGCTCCTAAAGAGGCCACAGAACTGGTTCAATCGGTGTATTTAAAGCCGGTAAAGGAAGAATTGATTTCAGCCAGGATTAAACAGATCAAAGACCAGGGTGTTCCGGCTGTGGTTAGCGCAATTCCCCAGAATGCCAAAAGGTTCGGGATGATCGCCCAGGATTCCGGGGCAGATATATTTGTGGTTCAGGCTACAGTAACTACTACCAGGCATATTTCTTCAGAATATAAGTGCTTGGATTTTTATAGATTTTGCAAAGACATGAAAATACCGGTGGTGATCGGAAACAGTGTTACTTATAGCACCGCCCTGGAGTTGTTAGATACCGGCGCAAGCGGGCTTTTGATCGGTATTGGCCCGGGCGCTGCCTGCACTACCCGGGGCGTTTTAGGGATCGGCGTTCCTCAGGTTACGGCCACCTGTGATTCAGCGGCTGCCCGGGATTTCTATTATAAACAAACCGGAAGGTATGTGCCGATTATTACAGATGGCGGGATGACTACTGGCGGTGATATATGTAAAGCATTTGCCTGCGGTGCGGATGCAGTGATGATCGGCTCGGCGTTTGCCCGGGCTAAAGAGGCTCCTGGCCGGGGTTATCACTGGGGAATGGCTACGCCCCATCCTAACCTGCCGCGGGGCACCCGGATACATGTAGGCACGACTGGTTCCCTGCAAGAGATACTTTTTGGGCCGGCCAGGTTAGACGACGGCTCCCAGAATCTTATTGGCGCGCTTAAGACCTCAATGGGCAGCGTTGGAGCAAAGAACATAAAAGAAATGCAGTTGGCCGAAATAATAATTGCTCCCTCCATTCAGACCGAAGGAAAGGTATTTCAAGCCGCTCAAAATTTAGGCACATACGCGTAGATCATTCGCTAAAAGACCCCAAAGAATATTATTCATCAAAATGAACCATTCAGGTTTTGTTCATCTCCATACCCACACCCAATATAGTCTGCTCGACGGATCCTGCAAGATTTCCAATTTAGTTAAATTAGCCCGTAAGTTAAAGATGCCTGCCCTGGCTATTACTGACCATGGGAATATGTTTGGGGCAATAGAATTCTATCGGATGGCTGAAGCTAACGGCATAAAGCCGATTATCGGTTATGAGGCTTATTTGGCTCCGGCATCACGTTTTGAAAAAGCAGCCCGTGGAATAAGAGAGGCTGCCTATCACCTGACATTGCTGGCTAAGGATGAAACAGGTTATAAGAACCTGATGAAATTAGCCAGCTTTGCTTATTTAGAGGGTTTTTATTATCGGCCGCGAATCGATAAAGAACTATTGGCTGAATATGCCGGGGGTTTGATCTGTTTAAGCGGCTGCTTAAAGGGAGAGTTAGCCCATCTTATTTTAAGCGAGCAGAAAGAAGAGGTCAAAAACACTATCGACCAGTTCAAAAATATTTTCGGGCCGAAGGATTTTTATTTTGAATTGCAAGATCATTCTCTCGGTGACCAAAAGAAATTGAATAAGGAACTGATCAGGCTGAGTAAAGAGTTTTCGGTTGAACTGGTAGCCAGCAACGATGTTCATTATCTCAATCGTTCGGATGCCTCGGCCCATGAGATTCTTCTCTGTATCCAAACTCAAACCACTCTTGATGATCCGAACAGGATGAAATTTAAGACCAATGAATTTTATTTAAAAAACGAAAATGAGATGAAAAGGTTGTTTAAAGAAGCGCCCCAGGCTATCTCAAACACCCTGAAAATCGCTGAAAAGTGCAACCTGGAACTTGATTTTTCTAAGACCTATCTGCCGCGGTATAATCCTGGCCAGGGCCAGGGGGTGGAGGAATGTTTAGGCAATCTCTGTTTTGAAGGTCTGGTAAAGAAATACGGCCCAAAGGCTGATTCTTTTAAGGAGCGGCTGAAGCATGAACTGGGGATAATCAAGCAGGCCGGTTACAGCAGTTATTTCTTGATAGTTTGGGATTTTGTCCGTTTTGCCAGGGAAAAAGGTATTCCGGTAGGCCCGGGCAGGGGTTCGGCCAGCGGGAGCCTGACCGCATATACTTTGGGGATAACCGATATAGACCCCTGCCGATATGGATTATTGTTTGAAAGATTTTTAAACCCGGAAAGGGTGAGCCTGCCGGATATAGATATTGATTTTTGTTACGTCCGGCGTAACGAAGTAATAGATTATGTAAAACAAAAATACGGAAAGGACTGCGTTGCCCAGATAATTACATTCGGCACTATGGCTGCCCGGGCGGTGATCAGAGATGTCGGCCGGGTAAAGGGTTTTTCTTACGGAGAAGTAGACAAGATCGCTAAACTTATCCCGGTTGGATCTAATGTTACCATAGCCCATGCCCTGCAGGCTGAGCCGAGACTGAAAGAACTTTACAAAAACGATAAAAGGATTACCCAGCTTTTAGATACTGCCCAGCTGCTTGAGGGGCTTTCCCGAAACGCTTCTATTCATGCGGCCGGGGTGGTTATATCAGATGTTCCGCTTAATGAATATGTCCCCTTGTTTAAAACCGACGGCGATGAAATAACTACTCAATATTCAATGGATTCCCTGGAAAAGATCGGCCTTTTAAAAATGGATTTTTTAGGGTTGCGGACCCTGACGGTTATCGAAGAATCCTTAAAAATTATTGAGAGGACTCAGGGAAAGTCCGTAAGACCGGATATGAATTCTTTGGATGATAGAAAAACCTACGGCCTGTTAAGAAAGGGAGAGGCAATGGGGGTGTTTCAACTTGAAAGTTCAGGAATGAGGGACCTGTTAAAAAAATTAGCGCCTCAAAAATTTGAAGATATTATAGCGCTTCTTGCTCTTCATCGGCCAGGACCCCTGGGAAGCGGAATGGTTGATGATTTTATCGTCGGCAAGCGAAAACCAGCTTCGGTTAAATACGATCACCCCAAATTAGAGCCGATTTTGAAAGAAACATACGGCGTTTGTATTTATCAAGAACAAGTTATGCAGATAGTAAGCCAGTTAGGAGGATTTAGTTTAGCGCAGGCAGATTCTTTACGCCGGGCAATAAGTAAAAAAATTCCTGAGATTATGGAGCAGCAGAAGAAGTTCTTTATCGAAGGAGCGGTAAACAGAGCGATTAGTTATAAGGTTGCGGCGAAGATCTTTAACATGATCGAGTACTTTGCCGGTTACGGCTTTAATAAATCTCACAGCGCTGCCTATGCCCATATCTCTTATCAGACTGCCTATCTTAAAGCGAATTTCCCGGTTGAATTTACAGCCGCGCTTCTAAGCAGCGAGAAGGATAATACCGATAAGTTGACTTTTTATATCGATGAGGCCAAGAAGATGGGAATAGAAATTCTGCCTCCGGATGTAAATGAAAGTTTTGCCGAATTTACCGTGGTTGCTGGATCGGTCAGATTCGGGTTGTCGGCGGTTAAAAATGTAGGCCAGGCAGCGGTAGAGTCGGTTATCCAGGCAAGGTTCAAACGCGGAAAGTTTAAGTCTATTTACGACTTTTGCGAACATATAGACCTGAGGCTGGTCAATCGCCGGGTAATAGAAAGCCTGATTAAGTGCGGGGCGTTTGACAGCTTGGGATTATACAGGTCGCAGTTGATGTCTATTCTGGACAGAGCCTTGGAGGCAGGTGCCAGCTTACAGAAAGACAGGATGGATGGCCAGCTTTCATTTTTTGATACGTTTGAAAACCAAAAGTCATTCAGGGATGATTTCCAAGAAATCCCGGATATTGCGGAATGGTCGGAAAATCAACTTTTGGCATTTGAACGGGAAATGCTTGGTTTTTATATTACCGGCCATCCTTTAACCAGATATGAAAAATTTTTAGAGGATTATTCGGTCAGCTCAACTATTGATTTGATTCATTATGGGGACCAGGCTGAGATAACTGTCGGCGGCATTATTGACCGGGTCAAGGAGATTACCACCAAAAGGGGCGAGAAGATGGCCTTTATAGCTGTTGAGGATTTAAAGGGAGTTGTGGAAGGGGTTGTTTTTCCCGAGGTCTTCAAGAAGTTGTCCATGCACATTAAAAAAGATTCCCTGGTTTTTATAAACGGCAGGGTTAGCCTGCGGGATGAAGAGCCGAAGATTATGGTCAATGAAATAGTCCCTTTCAGAGATGTCCCGGCGTATTTCACCAAAGAGATATGGGTGGACTTATTTACCACGGGTTTAGAGAAAAAGGTCCTTCAGCAGCTTCGTAGTATTTTATTTTCGAACCCGGGAAACGTCCCGCTCTATTTGAATTTTACCTTTTCCGACGGCGAGAAGGTTCAAATGGATACAGAAATGAATATTAAGGTTCGGCCTTCCGAGGAACTTTTCAGTCAAATCAAGGATTTGGTCGGCAGCCAGGCAGTAAGATTAAAAACTAAAAGCACTGTTAGCTAAATTTTAAAAGTGCGCACATTAACCGAAATTAAAAATAATAACGCTAAAAAGGTCATTCTGAGGCCGAAGGCCGAAGAATCTCAGAAAACACGGTTTTATGGGAGATCCTTCGGTCGCCCTTCGGGAATACTCAGGACTTCCTTCGGTCGCCCTTCGGGAATACTCAGGACTTCCTTCGGTCGCCCTTCGGGAATACTCAGGACTTCCTTCGGTCGCCCTTCGGGAATACTCAGGACTTCCTTCGGTCGCCCTTCGGGAATACTCA
>JAYELI010000010.1 GCA_034717435.1 Candidatus Omnitrophota bacterium | reverse complement strand
GTCCACTTTTAAAACATAAATCGCTCTAAAACTGTGCACTTTTAATTCGTAGATAACAAACTCATTAGAAGTTATTGACAATATGGGTAATGATTGATATAATTAAAAACAATACTAACCTCATTGGAGGGATTAGTGGGGAGATTTTTTAAATTTAAATCCTCAGGCAGCCAAAAATTATTCCAGAAGTTTGCCATTTCCTATACAATAGCCGCTTTGATCCCTCTTCTTTTAACCCTATACATTTTTTATGTAGTTATCGGGCCCAAAACAGAAAAGATAATCAGAGAAAGCGAGCTGATAATTTTTTTAATGGTTTGTTTATCCCTGACCGGTTTTTTGTTCAGCAGAAAAATTGCCCATTCTATATTAAGAGTAGCCAGGAACGGCAAGGCTATTGCCAACGGCGACCTTTCCAGGGAGGTAGATGTTAAGCAGGAAGACGAGCTCGGTGAATTAAGCGAGTCTTTTAACCGGGTAACCCGCCGGCTCAGGCAGAATATCGAAGAATTAAAAGAATCGAAAAAATTAATTCAGAATATACTCTCCCGCGTAGGTTCAGCGGTAACCTCGATGCACGACATAAATAATCTTTTAGAGTTGATAGTCCAGGTTGTGACCAATTCCCTGAACGCAAAATCAGGGGGCTTGATGCTGATAGATGAAAAAAACCAGGAACTGTTTGTAAAGGTGGCCTATGGGCTGGATAACGGCTTAAGCAAAACCAGAATAAAAATTGGCGAAGGCCCGATTGGCCGGGTAGCCAAGGAAAATAAACCTCAGCGTATCGGCCGTTCTTTTCTTTGTGTTCCTTTGGTTCACAGCCGGAAGGTAATAGGCACCTTATCGGTTAACGATAAAAGTGACGGGTCGTTTAACCAGGATGACGTTATTCTGCTTTCCAGCCTGTCCAGCCAGACCGCCATTGCTATTGAAAATGCAAGGCTTAACCAGGATATAGAACGGACTTATTTTGAGACTATTACTGCCCTGGCAATGGCAGTAGAAGCCAAAGACCAGTATACCCGCGGTCATTCAAACCGGGTAGTCGATTATTGTATGATGTTAGCTGGCGAGTTTGGCCTGGATAAAAAAGAAAAAGAGGTCTTAAAAGAAGCAGCGCTTTTACACGATATCGGTAAGATCGGAATAAGCGATGCCATTCTTCGTAAACCCGGCCGATTGACCAAGGAAGAATACGAGCTGGTCAAGAAGCACACCATAATCGGTGAAAATATTATGAAGCCGGTTAAAAGATTAACCAATCTCTGCGGTTTAGTCCGGCATCACCAGGAATGGGTGGATGGCAAGGGTTACCCCGATGGTTTAAAGAGTGAAAATATGTCTATTTCTTTGAAGATATTAATGGTAGCAGACAGTTTTGACGCGATGATCTCAAATCGTCCATATAGAAAAGCATTGAGCGTTAAGCAGGCCAAACAAGAGCTGACAGACTATTCCGGTACGCATTTTGATAAAGATGTGGTGGATAAGTTCATAAAATTAATTTAATGATTACAGAGATTAAAAATAAGATTACAGTGATTTCCCGAGAAAAAATAATCTCTGTAATCTGCCTTTTAATCTTCGTAATCAAGTATAATCTATGATTATACCGAAGATTATACCAAGGAGAGTTGTGAAGAAAGAGTTTAACAAAAACTATTGGCTGCAGGCAGTGGTTATTGCGGCATTGATTATTGCGGTAAACTTAGGTTTTGTGTCTGCTGCCCGGCCGCGCGGCGAGATCGGGCATACCGATTACGTGGTAGTCCTGGGGATGAAAAAAATAGCGATACTGCCGTTTTCCGACCGCAGTCACCAGGTATTCAGCTCAGTCCTGTCCTGGAAAGGCAGCAGTGACACGGTCGACTATATCAGGGACTGCTTTAAAAACAAAAAGATCCCGGTTGTTTCAGGCCGGATGATTGAGCAGCTGCTTGTTTCCGAAGAGATAATCAAGCCGTTTAAGGGACAGAATAACCCGGCTTCCCAGGAATGGAGCGTGATACACTCAAGCTATAGCTCGATACTGACTAAACAGATATTAAAAAACATTACCGCCGATTACCAGGCCGCTGCCGGCCTGTCAAAAAGCAGGATCAGGAAATTGGCTAAGAAATTAAAGGTAGATGCCTTTGTCCGGGGAATGATCTTGGACGCAACGCCCCGGCCGTTTATAGATACCAGAACCATTATCGAGAAAGGGATACCCGATCCCTTCGGCGGAATCCTGCCTTTTCGCCTGCGGTCGGAAGAATTAGCCTATTATGGCCTGGCAGGTAAATATGAAGAAGGACTGCCGTCCTTAAAAGAGTTCAAACCGGCAACACTTGAGTTTTCCGAAGAAATTAAAAAGACCTTAGAGATTATAATCTTTATTCAGAATGCCGAAACCGGGGCTGTGGTCTGGTCTAACAGCTTCAAGATACTTCATCCCGCGGTGTCTGAGAGTTTTGATATTGAGTTAGGCGGTAAAATTAAGACAGCGATGGATGAGTTATTTTCGGTGTTGTATTGCCATAAAGGATTGTGGCTCCTGGTCGCGGAGAAAGAGAAGGATTATTAAGAGAGCTCTGAAAAAGTCTTTCTTTGATGATTACACAGATTTAAAATCCGATTATATGGATATTTTAGTCGAGCCGGACAAAAAAATGAAGGAACTGCTCGAGAGCAAGAAAAAGGCTGGCCGGGATAGAGACATAATTGATTTAGGGAAGTTGAGGGAAATTAACACACGGAGGAAACCAAAGACATAGAAACTCGTTTGTGGTTGTCGATGCCGGTATCGAAACTGGAAGATAGGTATGGAAGCTGGATGATTTATTAAGTTCGAGCTTCCAGCTTCCAAGACGAGCATCGATACGAGTATCGACAACGTTAAACGAATTGTAACATAGAGATGTTATGAGTGTTGTGAAGAGCACACTAATTAAACGGGGGAGGTTAGTATGAGAAAGATATTATTATTGTTATTAATGTTCGGCCTGGTTGTGCTCAGCTCCGGCGTTTTTGCCGAGAATGTTACCATTACCACCTATTACCCGGCGCCTTACGGGGGGTATGAAGAATTAAGAGCCAAGAAGTTAGGGATAGGCAATACCTGGTTTGACTCAGCCGCATTTCCCATAGCCGACCCTGCTGATTTGATAGTTGAGGGCAGTGTTAGCATCGGGACGACTGATCCCGAAGCAGCAACATTGCGTGTGTGGAACACAACTCCATATGACGGCGGTATGAGCCCGGTTGGCCAGGATAGTATTATATTAAGAGGCGCGGTACAGAATGCACTTGGAAATTATTATGGCGGGATTACGTGGTTTGGTAGTGGTGGTAGAAGAAGAGCAGGGATAGCAAGTGTTATGGAACATGCAGATTCCGACCATGTAGGATTAGCGTTTTTTACTCAAGGGACAGATGGTGTGGGGCCTATGTTTGAATCAGTGAGGATATCTTATGAAGGCCGCGTCGGTATCGGGACAAACACTCCGCGATATATGCTTGATGTGGCGAGTTGGCCCAGATTTGGCTCGGGTGGAGATGGCGGGCGTATTTTTGTAGATTATGGCGTAGCCCCGAAACCTTCTGCCCCGATTTTAAAATTGAGCGATAAAGACGATCCTCCCAGAATTCAGTTTCAACAATACAATACGGGGACTGAAGTTGCTCCTGATTATAGCAGTTGGATTGGGATGGCTGGGGGTAAATCAACTAACCTGGCAATAATGGGTGGCAATCTGGGCATTGGCACAACCACTCCCGGGACCAACAGATTAGAGGTCGTCGGCGGGCCAATAAAGGCCACCGATGGATTAATAATTCAAACAGTTGGTTCTGCGGCTGCAGAAGCTGCTTTAGCCAAGCCTGACGGCCGGCTCTGGCTGAGGACGGATTTATAACGGAGTAAGAGAGAATGAATAAAAAATGGTTTGTTATTTTGATTTTTTGCTTTTTATTTTGTTTTTTTGATTGTCCTATCGTTAGGGCTGACTGGACTAGGCGTTATGAAAGTAAAGGTATGGCAGGTGCTGTATGGGTATATGGCATATCGGAGGTTTACGATGTTGCTATAGGTAGCAGCGCTTTATATGTTGTAGGCCGAATTTATTCTCTTCCGCCGACAATATCAAAGTCGTGGAGACTTGAAAAAAGGGATCTTGCTAACGGAGCGCTTCTTGACGTTGCTACACTTGCTAATTCCTGGCCATGGGTTTATCCATCTATTGTTGTACGCGACGTAGATCCAAACAAAGGTTTATATATTGGCGGAGGAGTACCGGGCTTCACCGGCGAAAAGATTGTTGAAAAAAGAAACCTTAGCACCTTAGCGTTTGAGGGCCTTGTAAGCACCGGTTCTACGTCTTACGGATATAATGAAATTGTTATTGATAACGCAGGTAATTTTCTATATGCCGTTGGTGCGATCGGTAATGTGATGAATAAAAACGGTATTGACAAACTGGATCTATCTACCGGAGTTGTAAAAGGCCTTGCTAGCGGTCAGTACGAACAAATAGCAATAGATAATACCGGTATATATGTTTCCGAGCCGCAGCCTAAGCCGCCGGTCGGAGCCGGAAAGATTGAAAAAAGAGATTTTAATGGAAACCCTGTATGGTCCTACAATACTGAGTGGCCGGTTGCTGATATAGCGGTAGACAATACCGGTGTATATGTCCTTCAAAAGAAGTTCGGCGATTGGAAACTTGAAAAAATAAGCTTGGGCGGAGGCGCACCTCTGGATTCTGTAAAAGGAAATACCGGCACAACGGAATGTACTCTTGGCACACGTGCTGCGATTGCAATTGACGCTACCGGCTTATATTATGGACGCGGTGAGAAATTGCCTGCCCCTGCCGGTTTAAATGAGCATCAATGGGTAATCGATAAAAGGGACCTTAATGATTTAAGCAATGTTCTTTGGTCCACTTCGATGGATTTTGGCGATGATAAATATGACGATGGTGCTGTCGTTAAACATAGCGATTGTGTCCATAGTATGGCGGTGGATGTTGCCGGTTTGTACGTTGGTGGCATAATTGGAGGCCCGAGAGGGGCGTTGTGGGGTGCTGCTGATTGGGGACTTGCAGGAATAGATGTCGGCGGTGGTGGCCCCGTCGGGCCATATATCGACATTGGACTGCGCGGCTATGACGGCGCCGATACGGTAATTTTTGCCGGTGAGCCGGTCGGGGTATTGACCTCGCCTTTAAGGATAAGCAAAGGCGGAGTTGTTTATGGAATTGCCTTGGTTGATCCTGCTGACGCAATGGCTTCAAAATTCAGAATCGAGACTAATTCCGGGCTTAAGGTCATAAGGAAATTTTAAATGATGGATAATAGGGTAAAAAACAGTAGAGGCGTTGCCCTGGTAACAGCCATTGTTTTTTCTATCAGCATGGTTATTCTTGTCGGTTCGATATTGACATTGGCCCGCGGGCACTACCACTCTACAGCTCAGCAGATCAAGCATGCCAAGGCGTTTTATCTGGCCCAGGCCGGTGTAGAGTGGGCTGTTCATAAGTGCCGGGATGCTCCAGCGCTTTTTCCCGCAGATGATATCAATAAGCTGGGAGGAGAGCTGGCGCTTAACCTCAACAGGATAGAAGACCCTCCGGGAAGCGGTTATTACCCTCCCATTGTCGTGAGAATAAGAAATCCCCAGCCGGGTGATCCTCCGGGGATCACCTATCATATAGACTCTGCGGTTGATGCCAACAACGTAAGAATAAAATAATAAGATAAGTATAAAAAATTAGTCTCCTTTTTAAAAAAAGCTTGACAAGGTAAATTCTGTGTGTTATTTTATATTTTGTTATAAAACAAGTAAGAACTAATAAAAAAAGAAGAAAAAGCACTAAATAAAAGTGTATTGATATGAGTAAATTGATGGATATAAATGAATTGGCGATCTATCTAAGAGTGGAAAAACAGACTGTTTATAACTGGCTTCATTTGAAGAAAATCTCAGGTATTAAAATGGGCCATGTCTGGAGGTTTGAGAAGAAAGAGATAGATGATTGGTTGAGGCAGCAGCGTCAGGAAGCAAGGCCTCCTAAAAAAGGAGCAGGAAAAAGTGGCTAACAGAACGGTAGGCCTGTATTTAGGGGATAATACAGTAGACCTGGTAGAGCTCGAAAAAAGCTTAAGCGGGGTCAAATTAATCAGTTTTAACCGGGCAGAGATTTCCGGAGAGGCGCTGACACAAGGCAGTGAGCCCTGGGCAAAGGCTATCCGGGAGGTTTTAAAAGAAAATAAGATCAAGCCCGCTAATTTAATAACCAGCCTGCCGGAAAAGGCGCTGATGATAAGATATTTTAAGATGCCCTGCCTGCCTAAAAAAGAACGGGATATGGGCGTGAGGTTTGAAGCTAAGAAATATATTCCGTTTAAACTTGAAGAAATAATATCTGATTTTCAGGTAATCGAACCTGAAAAGGGTTCTTCGCAAATGGAGGTGGTTTTTGTAGCCGCCAAAAAAGCATCGGTTGAACAGCACCTTCTGCTCCTGCGCCAGGCCGGGCTTAAATCAGCTGTTATTGAGGCATCTTGTCTTAGTTTAGCCAGGCTTTTTTATTTTAACAAGGAGATCAAAAAAGACGAAACCACGGTAATTATTGATGTTGGCCTTAATTCAGCTTCTATCACCGTCCTTAAAAATGAAGCGCTTTACCTGACCAGGAACGTTACCCTGGCTAAAACAGCCCAAACCCCCGGCTCAGGTTCGGAATTCGAAAGTTTGCTCAATGAGCTCCGCCTGTCTTTGGATTATCATAAAAAGCAGTTTCCCGGAGAGGCTGTTTCACGGATTATTCTATCCGGCAATAGTAAATTAGAAGGCTGGGACAGGCTTTTAAACCAGGAGTTGAAAATACCGGTTGCGATCAGTGATTTTCGTAAAGCGATACAGGATGCTGTTAAAATGCCTTCCGGCCTGGCGATAGCCAGTGGTTTAGCCCTGCGGGGCCTGGCCAGGAAGGCAATAGACATAAACCTGGCTTTGCGGCCAAAGAAAACAGCAGCCGCGGCAGCGGCGCCAATAAAGGTAAATATTCAAAAGATAATTTTTGGAGAGGTTGCAATAATAGGCCTTTTACTGCTGGTCTTGTATTTAACCATGTTTAACCGGTTGTCGGGCAAAAAAGAAGAATTGAGAAAACTAACTGCGCAGAGGCCCCGGGTTGAAATGGAACTGAATGTGGATAGAACGGCTGTTTCGAGTTTATCACAGAAAAAAAATGACCTGATCAAAAAGCTTTATTTTCTGGAGTCGTTAATTGGCCAAAGGGTATATTGGACAAAAAAACTGAGCAGGCTGGGAAAGCTTTTTCCGGAAGGGACATGGATAAATGATATTAACATAGAAAGCGGCCTAAAGCGAGAAAAGATTTCAAGGTCTTTAATTATCGAAGCCAATGCCTTTTCTTCCGATAAGGACCAGGAACAACGGTTGGTGGAGGAAGCAATAAATAATATTCGTAAAGATGAATTGTTTATTAAAGGGATTTCCAGCGTAAATTTGATCTCCATCGAAAAAAGCGGGACAGACGGGTTTGAAACAACCAAATTCAAGCTGATCTGTTCCAGCGGAGAACATAAATCCGGGATGTAATTGATATGAAAAATGTCGTTGCCCCAGTTATTTTGATAATTTTGTTAGGCGCATTAACCGCTAACTCTATTCATCAGGCTCAAGCCAAGAAAATAAAGACGGCCAAGGCGCGGATAAGCGAAGAAAAAAAGAAACAAGCGATTTTAGGGAAAATTAAAGGAATAGAGGAAAAATTAAAGGAATATAATCCACATTTGTCAAATAACGCAGACACGAATCAATTTTTAGAAACCATAAACAAAATAATCAGCGATACAGAGATCGACTTGGTTTCCATTAGGCCTCTTTCTTCCAGGGAACAGGCAGGTTACGGCTTTTTATGCGTCAGCCTGAAGGCAATTTGCGCTTATCACCAATTAGGTGATTTTATCAGTAAGTTAGAAAGCTCAAAAATATTCATTAAAGTGGATGACATTAAGCTTAAACTAATCGAAAAAACCAGATTAGGGATAGGCCGGGCAGATGTTTCCAAATATGGAGATTCTGCGGTGGCTGAGCTGGTATTAAAAATCAGCGCTGTTTATAAAAAATGATCAATGATCAAAATTAAATTACCGGTTATCTTTTATTTTTTGTTTTTTTTATCAGTAATTGCCTGCTTAAAACCTGCTTTAGCCCGGGCAGTTGAATACACCGGCAGAGATTACCGGGACCCCCTGAAGATGCCCGTAGAGCTGGCTATTCCTGTCGAAGTGTCCGAAGAAAAAGGACAGCCGGCCGCACTGCCGATTTTTGAAATTCAAGGAATGATCTGGGGGGGTATCCGGCCCCAGGCGATTATAAATAACGGGGTTTTTGAGCAGGGTGACATTATCCAGGAAGCGGAAATAATAGAGATAGATAAGCAAGGCATAACTTTTCTTTACCGGGGTAAAAAGTTTATTATCCGGCCGGCGGGCAAAGGCCGAAAAATAAGGGGGGAGTAAAAATGAAAAAAGGATTTCTTATCGCGTTAAGCATTACGGGTATAATGGGCCTGGTAATACTGCGGCCGGCGCCGGCAGAGTCTTATCCGCAGCCGGGAACAGGGGCCGGCCCGCCGGCGGGCATCTCGATGGACTTTCAGGACGCGGACTTGAAGGATGTGTTAAAAGTCTTTTCTCAGCAGTCAGGCCTTAATTTTATTGCCGGCGAAGAGATAAAGGATAGAAAGATTACCCTGTATCTGGATAATGTATCGGTTCAGGACGCTCTGGACAATATTATAGAAGCAAATAAATTGATCTACGAGCAGGCCTTGGACAGCGATATATTTATTGTCAAAGAAAAGACGCTCTTGGAGGTAGAGGCCGTTACCAGGGTATATACTTTGGATTATTGCCGGGTTTACATTGAAAAAAAGGCGGTTGAAAAAGAAGCCGCCACGGCATACTCCGGCAGAGAGACCTTAGAGGGTTTAGAAGAGACGGTAGATATAGTTTACTTATTAAAGGGCATGCTTACTGAAAACGGCAAGATTGCCGTTGACCGCCGGACCAACAGCCTGATTATCACCGATATCCCGGCCAGCTTTGAAATAATCGAAGCCACTATAGCCAGGCTGGATGTGCCTATCCCGGGAATTATGATTGAAGCGGAAGTGGTAGAAACAACCCTTTCGGCTCTGGAAGGCTTAGGGTTTAAATGGGGGAATAATGGCCAGGTTTTTTCTTTTGGGTTGGACGATGCTGACATGATTTTTCCGATTAGTATCGGTATGTGGACCAGCGATTTAATTACCGGCAGCTTAGGGTTTAGCAACATCCAGGCCGCTTTAGATATGCTGGTTAGCGAAGGCAAGGCAGTGATTTTAGCCCGGCCCCGGATTTTGACTTTAAGTAACGAAGCGGCGGAGATCAACATTAATTCCAATGATGCTATTTCAATAGCGAAAACATGGGAGTATCCTGAAACCGGCCCGGCTATAGAGACTGTTACTTTCGAGAGGGCCGAGGAAGACGAAAGGCCGGGCGTATCGCTTAAGGTCACCCCGGTTGTAAATAAGGATGATCTAATCAAAATGGTTATTGAGCCCCGGGTAATTAGTAAGGTGCTTTCAGAGATTACGGGTATGACCACAGAAGACATTGTTGTTTACGACCTTCATTTTCGGACGGCAAAGACCACGGTGATGGTCGAGGACGGCCAGACAGTGATAATCGGAGGTTTGATCTCAAAGATAAATGATAAGGAATTCGAAAAGATTCCCTTCTTAGGAGATATTCCGGTAATAGGCGGTTTATTCAAGCATAAACAAATTGAGGATACGGAAAAAGAGCTCGTTTTCTTTATTACGCCTCATATTGTGAAAAACGAAGTGAAGTTTTCCAGTATTGACCGGCCTGAGACTCGGCCCTCAAAGCCTTCTTCAATACCTGATGCGCAAAGGGGTCTTAGCTCACAGCCGCAAATACACAGGTCCGCAAACGCAGGTAAGGTAGAAGTTGAAAAAGAACTTGCGATAGAAGAAGCAATCAGGCAGTTTTTGGCTGAAAGGGCCCTGGCTAAGACCAGATAGGAATTATATTATTTTCGCTATGCCTCAAAAAAGACTAAAGTTAGGTGAAATATTAATTAAAAAGAAGCTGATCAACGAAGAGCAATTAAAAGAGGCTTTGAAGGTTCAACAGCAAGACCCCAGGCTCATCGGCGAACTCCTGGTTAAGTTGAAAATGGTTGAGGAAAAGGATATAGTTGTTGCCCTGGGAGAGCAGTTAGGAATTCCTTACGCGCTCCAGGAAGAAGGCCTCTCAAAATTGAACCCGGCCCCGGATCAGGATTTAGACCTGATGATTCCCGAGGATTTTGCCCGGCGTTATCGTGTTCTTCCGTTATCAAAACACCTGAATTCCCTGACCGCGGCCTGCACTGATCCCCTTGACCTTTTGATGCTGGATAACCTGAGGAAATTGACCGGCTGTGAAATTAACCTCGTAATAACACCTAACAGCGATTTACAACAGGCCGTTGATAAGTTCTATGGCCATGGATATTCTCTTCGCGAAGCGATCAGCGCTTCTTATGAACAGGAAACCGAAAGAGAAATAGAAACAACAAAGCAAGACGAGCGGCTGAGCTTGGATGAGCTGGTAGCCAGGGCAGAAGAAGCGCCGGTGGTTAAGCTGGTAGATCTCATTCTCAAACAGGCTGTTGAAGAAAGGGCCAGCGATATCCACATCGAGCCGTTTAGAGACAAGATGACCGTTCGCTACCGGGTGGACGGCATGCTTTATGAAACCTCTCCCCCGTCTAAATCAATGTTCCTGGCATTGGTTTCCAGGATAAAAATACTCGCTAAACTTGATATAGCCGAGAAACGCCTGCCCCAGGACGGCGCTTTTACCGTCAAAACAAACAAAAAAACAATTGATCTAAGGGTATCGGTTATCCCCTCTATTTACGGAGAAAAGATAGTCTTAAGAATTCTGGATAGAACCAGGATCCCTTTGAATTTAAAAAAGCTTGGTTTTGGGCCAAAGATATTTGAAGATTTTGAGAAGGCGATCAACAGCCCTTATGGTTTGATTTTTTTGACCGGGCCGACCGGCTGCGGCAAGACCACCACGCTTTATGCGGCGCTGGAAAGCATTAAATCGCCTCATAAGAACATTATCACCTTAGAGGACCCGGTAGAGTATCGGCTGGATGGGATTAACCAGGTTCAGGTAAAGCCCCAGATCGGCCTGACCTTTGCTAACGGCCTGCGGGCGTTTCTGCGCCAGGACCCTGATGTAATTTTAGTAGGCGAGGTCCGGGATCTGGAGACTGCCCAGATATGCATCCGCGCTTCCTTGACCGGGCATCTGGTGCTCAGCACCCTGCATACCAATGACGCGCTTTCAGCCATAACCCGTTTGACTGATATCGGGATAGAGCCGTTTTTATTAGCTGCTTCTCTGCGTTTGGTAGCTGCTCAGAGATTGGTGCGTAAACTTTGTCCGGAGTGTAAACAGGCCTATGAGCCCAGCGCTGAGGAGAAAAAAACCCTGGGAGCTAATCCGGAGTTGCTCTATAGATCCAAAGGCTGTGATAAGTGCGGCCAGAAAGGTTACAGCGGCCGGATAGCAATACTTGAGGTGGTCCCGATGACCGGGAAATTTTCTCAATTGATCTCCAGTAAGGCGGCAATTAGTGTATTAAGGCAGACAGCCAGGGAAATGGGGATAAAGACATTGTGGAATAACTGCCTTAGCAAAGTGGCCGAGGGTGTTACCAGTATGGATGAGGTAATGAGCGGCATTGTTTATACAGGCGAAGAATAATGGCAAAGTTTAATTATACGGCCAGGGATAAAAAAGGCAAGCTTGTCCAGGGCAGTTTAGAATCAATAAACCAGGCTGAGTTGATTGCTAATCTGCAGCAGCAGGGGCTTACGGTTACTTTTCTAAAGCAGGAAGATCTTGGAAAAAAAGGAAAAGGACGGGCAGAGAAAAAGCTTCACAGCGGGCTTAAATTAGAAGACCTCATTCTTATGTCCAGGCAGCTTTCTACGCTGTTGAATGCGGGTTTAACCCTGCTCAGGGGTATGGATATTGTTATCCGGCAGATAGAAAGCCGGTCTCTTTATCTGGCGCTGAAAGAGATTAGGGAAGATATAGCCAGCGGGCTTACTTTTAAGGATGCCTTAGCCAAACACCCCAGGATATTTTCTGATTACTGGCTCAATTTAGTAGAGACCGGCGAATCAAGCGGAAAGCTCCCGGCAACCCTGAATCAATTGGCTGATTACCTGGAAGCCGCGGCATCGTTCCAAAAAAGGATAGTTTCCGCCCTGGTCTATCCGGCTTTATTGATAATAGTATGTATCGCCGCGATAGTTGTCTTTTTAATGAAGATCATACCTACCTTTGTCGAGATATTCGAGGGTTTTAATACGGCCCTCCCTCCTTTGACCTCCCTGGTCATTGGCCTGTCATTTGTTATTCGCCGTTATTTTATCTGGTTTATTGCGGTTATCTGTGGTATAATATATACAGCGTATGTTTATGGCCGCACCGGGGCCGGCAAAGAGATGTTCGACCGGTTTAAACTGCGCGTTCCTGTTTTTGGGAATTTAATTCACATGCTTTTACTTGCCCGGTTCAGCCGGGGCCTGGCTACGCTGATCAGCAGCGGTGTGCCGATATTATACGGCCTGGAGATAATGGGGAAAACAGCCGGTAATGTAATTATTGCCCGGGCCTTGGGAGAGGTAAAAGAAGGCGTGCGCGACGGAAAAACCATTGCCGGCCCCCTGGAAAAAAGCGGGATGTTTCCTTCTTTACTGGTTCAGATGGTCAGTGTGGGAGAGGAGACCGGTGAATTAGGCGCTATGCTTGATAAGGTTGCCACCTATTACGAAGAGCGGGTAGATACATTTGTCAGCAGGTTTGTTTCAGTGTTCGAGCCGGCCCTGCTTATTGTTATGGGAGTGATAATCGGCGGGCTGGTAATTTCAATGTATTTACCTTTGTTCAGCATAGCTCAGATGGGTAGAGGGATGTAAGGAGGTGATAAAAAAGTAAAAATAAAAAATGATTACAGAGATTAAAAAATGATTACACAAATTAAAGGAGGATGAAATGTGGTTGAATAAAAAGTTGAATAAAAAAGGTTTTACATTGTTAGAATTAATGATCGTGGTTATAATCATCGGTGTCTTAGCAGCCATAGCCATACCCCGGTACATAGATACCATTACCAGGGCAAGGGGCGCTGAGGCATTTACTCAAATGGATACTATTAGAATGTCACTGACGAGGTATTGGAGTGACCAGTTAGCCAGATTCGGGATAGGAACATACGTGGGCGCAAATCTTGCTGATGGCGTACTCGGAAGCCTGGACATTGAAGATCCTAATGCAAATGTCGAGAGATATTTTGAGTACACTCTTCCTGCTTTGGGAGTTGCTACCTATACTATTCAAGCTCAAAGATATGATGCTAAAGTTACTGACGGTGGTAATCTAATAGCAAACGCGATAGCAGACATAGATGAAACCGGCGATATTAGTTACGGCGCAGGATGGTAATAGTATAACTGTGTGAAATCTACCTGTCTAAGCAGTGCAGGTAGTAATTAAAGTTGAAATTAGTGGTTTTAATAAAACAGAATTATAGAAAAGGGGTAAGGTTTGTGTTTCGGGAAAAAAAGGCTTTTACGCTTATTGAGGTGTTGATAGTGGTGATAATCATTGGGGTGTTGGCCGCCGTGGCTGTTCCTACCTATGAACAGACAATAGAGACTTCGTTCGGTGATCAGGCAAAAGTTGTTTTGCGGGTTATTTATACGGCGCAGAGGATGTACCGGTCGGATGCCAACACGTATAATGCTTCATTAGACCCGCTCAATGCCGCCAGCCTGGTATCCCTTGATTATTTGGAAGACCCTAATGCCGGCAGCGCGAAGTTTGCCTATTCGATTACAGCTTCCGGGGCAAACACGTTTACTGCCCGGGCAACAAGAAAAGGTAAGAATCTTACGATAGATCAAACCGGACAGATTGCCGGCACGTATCCGTAAACCGAAGCCACGGGTAAAATGATGAGAAAAAAATCAGGGATAACTTTAATTGAGGTTACTGTTGCCTTGATCGTTCTTGGCATGGTAACAGCCGGGATGCTCAGGTCTTTGGTTATGAGCCGGAGAAACGTGAATCTTGCCAGCCGCAGGATATCAGCCCTTAATTTTGCTCAAGAAAAACTGGAGTATTTGAAGGGTTGTGTCGGAGAACAGGGGACGCCCAATAGGGCAGACCTTATTGGGCCGGTCCCTGATAACGTTAATTTGGATCCGGCTGTTAACGCCGCAAGGTCGTATACTATCAATGACATAGATTTCGACGCTGATGGCGTAGATGATGTTAAAAAAGTTACGGTTAGAATAAACTGGACCGAACCCTGATATTCAATTTTCCAAGACGAGTATCGATACGAGCATCGACAACGTTAAACAAATTGTGAAATAGAGATGTTGTGAGTTTTGTGAAAGGCACAATGGATTTAAAAAAAGGCGTTACTTTAACCGAGCTCCTGGTTGCTGTTACCCTTATTTCTTTAATCGGCGCGGCAGCAGCCAGCATTAACTTTAGCAGCCGGATGGGTTTTATCCAGGCCGGTAAAAAAGCCAGGGTAAGCAATGAGGCAAGGCTTGGGATGGATCATATTGTCCGCCACATCCGGCTCGCTAACCGGGTTCAGAAAGTTTGGTGGTTTTTATTTTTATGGCTGGATTATGACCTGAACATAAATACCCCGTTAAATACACCGGCAGACTTTACGGATGATTTTATGTGTTTATATGTCTACTTCCCATGGCAGAAGAAGATTCGATGTGGCTTTAGTGGCCCGGGGGGAGGAGGGTGGTCATGGGAAGATATCACCAACCCGAGAACCGCTCAGGGCGCGGGAGCCGATATTACGGCCTGCGCTTTTAATGTCCAGGACGGTTCTGCCGATGTTCCAATTGTAACTGTTCAGATAACCGCGGTAGATAAATCTATACCTCCGGCTCCTCCGCAGGGCACGGCAAATAATCCCGTTGTTACCCTGACGACAAAAACAGCCCTGTGGTGCAAAGGGAGGAATTAACAAGATGACATTAGCGAGGTAAGATTATGCTTGATATGGAGACTTTGTTCAGGCTGACAGTAGAAAAACAGGCCTCAGACCTGCATTTAACCGTTAACCGGCCTCCTGAACTGCGGATAAACGGTGAGCTGATGATTGCTGATTTTGAAAATCTTACCTCTGATATGGTGCAAAGCCTGGCTTATAGCATTTTGGCCAAGGAACAGATTGAGGCTTTTGAAAGAGATAAAGAGCTGGATTTTTCCTTTGGCATAAAAGGCCTAAGCAGGTTCAGGGTTAATATTTACCGGCAGAGAGGTTCGATAGCAGTAGCTGTCAGGCGGATCCCTTTTGAGGTACCGGACTTTGAGGAATTAGGCCTTCCCCGGATAGCGCAGAATTTTGCCGACAGCCCCAGCGGCCTGGTCCTGATTACCGGGGTAGTCGGGAGCGGTAAGTCCACAACCCTGGCGGCAATGATTGATTATATCAACAATAAAAGAGCCTGTCACATAATATCCATTGAAGACCCGATCGAATATCTTCACCGGCATAAAAAAAGCTCTATTGACCAGCGGGAAATAGGCACTGATACATTGTCTTTTAGTGATGCCTTAAAACATGTGTTCAGGCAGGACCCGAATATTATTTTAGTCGGCGAAATGAGGGACCTGGAAACCATACATACTACCCTTACCTTAGCAGAAACCGGACACTTAGTTTTAGCTACTTTGCATACCGGCGATGCCACCCACGCAATCAGCAGGATCATTGATATATTCCCCGCCTATCAACAGCAGCAGATCAGGGTGCAGTTATCCCTGGTTTTGGTCGGGGTGATAGTCCAACAGCTTATTCCCCGCCTGGATAAGGACGGCCGGGTAGCGGCTACTGAAGTGATGAACGTTACCCCGCCTATTCGTAATTTGATTAGAGAGAATGACCTGGCTCAGATCCGCTCGATTATCCAGGTTTCCAGAAAATATACCATGTGGACGATGAACCAGTCTTTAGCCGAATTTTGCCGGAAGGGGATAATTTCATGGGAAGAGGCGTCTAGAAGAAGCATTGATTTAAAAGAATTAACCGAGTTGATGGATAAGAGTTAGGGCGTTATGAAACTGAAAGTATAGAAACTCGTTTGTGTTTGTCGATACGAGCATCGACAACGTTAAACGAATCGTAGAATAAATATGTTATGAGTTTTGTGAAAGGCACTCAGTAATGAACAAAACCGGCGCAAAGATATTGATTGAAACCCTGATAAAGCAGGGCGTGGATACTATTTTCGGTTATCCCGGAGGGTCGCTCCTGCCTTTATTCGATGAGCTTTATAAAAATCCTAAAATTAAATTTATACTTACCAGGCATGAACAGGGAGCTGTTCATGCTGCTGACGGTTATAGCCGGGCAACAGGAAAGACCGGTGTGTGCATGGCCACCTCGGGTCCCGGGGCCACCAATTTAGTTACCGGTATAGCCACTGCTAATATGGACTCAGTGCCGATAGTAGCTATCACCGGCCAGGTAAAAACATTTTTGATCGGAAATGACGCGTTTCAGGAGGCAGATGTTATTGGCATCACCAGGCCGATAACCAAGCATAATTATCTAATCAAAGATGTAAAAGAAGTCAGCCGGGTAATTAAACAGGCTTTTCACATTGCTTCTACCGGAAGGCCCGGGCCGGTAGTGATAGACCTGCCGGTAGACATGACCACCAGCCAGACAGAATTTAGATATACTAAAGAGGTGAACCTGCGTGGATATAAGCCTGCTTATTTTGGCCATATCGGCCAGATAAAAAAAGCGGCCGGGATGATCAACCGGGCCAAACAACCGATTATTTATGCCGGCGGGGGGATTATTATCTCGGGCGCGGCCAAAGAACTTTTTGAACTGGCTGTTAAGACCAACATTCCGGTAACTACGACATTGCTGGGCCTGGGCGGATTTCCCGAAACCCATAGATTATCCCTGGGGATGCTCGGGATGCACGGCACAGCCTACGCTAATCACGCTATTATGGAATCTGACCTGATAATTGCCCTTGGAGCCAGGTTTGATGACCGGGTTACCGGCAAGCTTTCCGAATTTGCGCCCCAAGCCAGGATTGTCCATGTTGATATTGATCCGGCTGCGATAAGCAAGAATGTTAAGGTGGATATCCCGATAGTCGGCGATGCCAGCAATGTCTTACTTGAATTAAATAAATTTGTCAAAAAATGTTCAATAAATGATTGGCTGGCAAAAATAGAGACATGGAAGAAAAAGCACCCTCTTTCTTATGGTGATAAAGGCAAATTAAAACCACAGTATGTAGTTGAAGAAATTTATAAAATCACTAAAGGCAGGGCGATTATCGCCACTGAGGTAGGCCAGAACCAGATGTGGGCGGCTCAGTTCTATCAGTATACCAAGCCCCGCACCTTTGTTTCCAGCGGGGGGTTAGGAACAATGGGGTTTGGATTTCCTGCTGCTATCGGCGCCCAGATAGGAAAACCGGACAAAATAGTCTTTGATATTGCCGGCGACGGAAGCTTTCAGATGAATATTCAGGAACTGGCCACAGCGGTGAATAATAATGTTCCGGTAAAGGTAGCCATTCTTAATAATTCCTATTTGGGTATGGTCAGGCAATGGCAGGAACTCTTTTATCATAAGCGGTATTCGCATACCTATATGGAAGGAAATCCTGATTTCGTAAAGGTGGCTGAGGCCTATGGAGCAGAAGGTATTCGTGTTACCAAAAAAAGCCAGGTCCGGCCGGCTTTGAGCAAAGCTGTTAAAACGCCCGGCCCGGTAGTGCTGGATTTTGTAATTGAGCCGGAAGAAAATGTTTTTCCAATGGTGCCGGCCGGAAAAGCGATTAACCGGATGATCGGAGGAATGGCTTAATAGATATATTAATATTGCTAAATGGTTAAATTGCTAAATGGTTAAATTGTTAAATTGCTAAACTGCTAAACTGCTAAACTGCTAAATTGTTAAATTGAAACGTGAAAAAATACTTAGAGTTAGAAAATGCGGGAGCTTCGGGGACATTATACTTAATTACCCCAGAAGTCTTGCAAATAGGTAATTAAGTATGGTGTCCCCGGAACTCCGGAACTAGATAGGTGTCATCCTGAGGGAGCGTAAGCGACCGAAGGAAGTCCTGAGTATTCCCGAAGGGCGACCGAAGGATCTCATAAAACCGTGTTTTCTGAGATTCTTCGGCCTTCGGCCTCAGAATGACCTTTTTAGCGTTATTATTTTTAATTTCGGTTAAGGTG
>JAYELI010000009.1 GCA_034717435.1 Candidatus Omnitrophota bacterium | reverse complement strand
AAGGAAGCAAAAGAAGCAGAAAAAAAGATAAAACAGGCAAAGAAAAAGGAAAAGGAAAAGGAAAAACAGAGGGAAAAGTTAGCCAAGGAGATAGCCAAGGCAGAGAAGTTAAGAGATGCCGCTGAGGAAAAACTCTTGATGGAGAGAGTTGAGGGATGTTATCTTGAGGGCAGAGATTGTTATAAGGCCCGTCAATATGGCGAGGCAATAAAGCTATTTCAAAAGACCATTAAACTCAAACCTGATTATACTAAGGCATCCCGGTATCTTAAAAAGGCCAGGAAGAAATGGGAAAAGCAAAAAGAAAAAGAGTCCAAGAAGAAACTGGACTAAAGCGCTTAGTGAAAATAACGAAAGGGGAATAATGAAAACTTTTAAGGTTTTAGTCAGTGATGCATTAAGTAAACAAGGCCTTGAAATTTTAAAGAAAGAAAAAAGGTTGGAGGTGAATGTAAAGACCGGTCTTTCACCTGAAGAATTAAAAATAGCGATTAAAGATTATCAGGGGATTATTATCAGGAGCAAAACAAAACTTACTGCTGATATTATAGATAATGCAAAGTTGCTTAAGGTTATTGGGCGGGCCGGGGTAGGCCTGGATAATGTTGATGTAACCCAGGCTACCAAAAAAGGCATTGTCGTGATGAATGCACCCGGAGGCAACACCGTATCCACTGCCGAACATACTATGAGCATGATTTTAGCACTTTCTCGCAATATTCCACAGGCGAATTCCTCATTAAGAAAAAATAAGTGGGACAGGAAGAAATTCATGGGGGTAGAGCTCTATGGTAAGATACTGGGAATTATAGGATTAGGTAGAATAGGCTCGGAAGTAGTCAAAAGGGCGTTGAGTTTTGGGATGGAGATAACGGCCTATGACCCGTATTGTTCTGTTGAAAGGGCGAAGGGATTAAAGGTAAAATTGACAGAATTAAAAGAGGTGTTCAGGCAGGCTGATTATATTACCGTCCACACGCCATTAATAAAAGAGACTAAACACCTGATTAGTAAAAAAGAGATTGGGTTAATGAAGAAAGGCGTAAGGATTATAAACTGCGCCCGAGGCGGTATTGTCGATGAACAAGCGTTATTAAAAGGGTTAAAAAGCGGCAAGGTGGCCGGGGCAGCAATGGATGTTTTTGAGAAAGAGCCTCCGATAGATAACCCGCTTTTAAAATTGGATAATGTAATTTTCACCCCTCATCTTGGCGCCTCTACGGAAGAAGCCCAGGTAAATGTGGCGGTGGATATAGCCAGGCAGATGGCTGATGCCCTGTTAGACCGGGGAATTAAAAATGCGGCGAATATGCCGACTGTACCCAGTGAACTTCTTAAGATTATCCAGCCTTATATTACCCTGGCCGGGAAGATGGGCTCTCTTCAGATGCAGTTGAGCCAGGGCCGGCTTCAACGAATTAAGATTAAGTATAGCGGAGAGGTAATAAATTTTGATTTGGCGCCGATTACCATTGCTTTGATCAAGGGGCTGTTGGAGCCGATACTGCCCGGTATGGTAAATTATGTAAACGCGCCGTTGATTGCTAAAGAAAGAGGGATAGAGGTTGTTGAGGTTAAATCAAGTGCCAGTCTGGATTTTACTACTCTTATCTCATTGGAGATCCAGACAGATAAGATGAAATCAGCTGTTTGCGGGACGCTGTTCGGGAAGAATGATCCGAGAATAGTGATGATTGACGATTATCACGTGGACGCTGCTCCTTTCGGTTATATGATTATCACTTTTAACGAAGATAAACCTGGGATAATCGGCCGAATCGGAACAGTGCTTGGTGAAAATAATGTTAACATTGCCGGGATGACGTTTGGCAGGAGAAAGAAAGCCGGAAAGGCAATTACGGTAATAAATGTAGACAGCCCGGTATCCGATGGACTGTTAAAAAGGATAAAACAGCTTAAGTGGATTAAGGACGTGAAACTGTTAAAGCTTTAAAAATAAATTGTTGAATTGTTAGGCTGCAACAGTAATTTAGCAGTATAAACAGGGGGAATGTATGAAGAAGAATAAGATATATATTTTGGACGTGACTAATCGGGATGGAGTTCAGACTTCAAGACTGGGCCTGGCTAAGCTGGAAAAAACAATGCTCAATATGTATTTGAACGAAATGGGTGTTTATCAGTCAGAGTTTGGTTTTCCCACTACTCGTCATGAGACCAATTATCTCAACGCCAATCTTGAGCTGGCAAAGTTAGGGGTAATAAAGCCAATGATACTTTCCGGCTGGATCCGGGCTATAGCTGCTGATGTGGAAAAAGCAGTAAACGTTACCGATATAAAACATCTTAATCTTTCAATCTCGACCTCTGACCAGATGATTAAAGGAAAGTTTCAGGGCAGAAAAACGAGGCAGGACATTATAGACGTGATGACCGAAGCAGTGGATTTAGCCAAGAAAAAAGGCATCAAGACCATTGGCGTGAATGCTGAAGATTCATCCCGGACCGACATAGATTATTTAATAAAATTTTGTTTAGCAGCTAAGGCCCATAAAGCAAACCGAATCAGGTATTGTGATACCCTGGGTTATGATAACCCGTTCAGCATTTATGAGCGGGTTAAAAAACTGGCCAGTATTGTAAAGCTGCCGATTGAATTGCATTGCCATAATGATCTAGGAATGGCTGTGGCTTGTTCCCTGGCTGGTGCCAAAGGGGTTATTGACGCGGGCCAGGACGCCTATATCAATACTGCGGTTAATTCAATGGGAGAAAGGGCGGGTAACGCTGACCTGGTTTCAATTCTTGTGGCGATAAAATATTCCAGCGGGTTTGAAAATAACTATTTATTGGATGAAAAAATAGACTTGTCCAAGGCCTGGAAGATAGCAAAGTACGCTTCCTATGCCTTTGGCGTACCAATACCCAGGAATCAGGTTGCGGTCGGCGAGAATGCTTTTGCCCATGAATCGGGCATCCACGCCGACGGCGCTCTTAAAGATAGAAGAAATTACGAGCTTTACAACTTTGAGGAACTGGGCCTGGGTGAGCCGGAGCTGATTGAAACCGGCCGCCAGATTACAGCAGGAGAATATAGCGGGATCAAGGGCTTTAGAAACGTATATGAAAGGTTGGAGATAAAATTTAAAAACGAGAAAGAAACAGCTCGGATATTGGATCTGGTTCGTTATGCAAATGTGCATACTCAGAAACCGCTTACCCGCGATGAACTTAGGTTCGTTGCTAAATACCCGAAGATTGCCCGGAAGATATTTACGATGTTACCATGATTAAGTGTCATAGTGTCAAAGTGTCAAAGTGAGATTTCTGACACTCTGACACTTCGGCATTCTTAAAGGAGGTTATTTGAACACGGTTATTGTCGGCGCGCAATGGGGAGATGAAGGGAAGGGAAAGATAATAGATATCCTGGCCAGGGAAGCCGATTATATAGTCAGGTACCAGGGCGGCAACAATGCCGGCCATACAGTGGTTATCGGAAAAGAAAAATTTATCCTCCACCTGATACCTTCGGGCATTTTGCACGCCGGTAAAGTTTGTATGATCGGAAACGGCGTAGTAATCGACCCCCAGGCGCTGATCAGTGAGATCGAAGGTTTAAAAAGTAAAGGCATAAAAATAAACAGCAATTTTTTGATAGATAACAGGGTGCATATCATTTTTCCATATCACCGGGTTCTGGACAGCTTAAGAGAGGACAGGAAAGGCAGGGCCTCGATCGGAACCACTCGCCGGGGCATTGGACCTTGTTATGCTGATAAAGCCGCTAGGATTGGGTTGCGATTATGCGACTTGTTTGACGAGCAGAGCTTTGCCAAGAGATTAAAAGAAATTTTGGGGGAAAAGAACGAAATACTCAAAAAAGTCTACAATTTTAAAGGCTTTGGGTTTAAGGAGGTTTATGATACCTATTGTGGATATAGCCGCAAGATAAAGAAATATAGCTCTGACTGTTACCGGGTTTTGAATCAGGCCGCCAAAGACGGCAAAAATGTCCTTTTCGAAGGAGCACAGGGGACACTGCTCGATATAGACTACGGAACATATCCTTACGTCACTTCCTCAAGTGCAATTGCCGGAGGAGCAAGCCCTGGCACAGGTATTGGTCCGAGCAGAATAGATAAAATCATCGGAGTAGTCAAGGCCTATACCACCAGGGTGGGGGAAGGGCCTTTTCCTACTGAGTTTTCAGCCAAGCTTATGACAGCTATTCAGAAAAAGGGCGAGGAATTCGGGGCTACCACCGGCAGGTCCCGCAGATGCGGATGGTTTGATTCTGTCTTAGCAAGATATTCAGCAATAATCAATGGCTTAGATGAAATAGCGGTTACCAAACTGGATGTCTTAGACGGGCTGAAGACCCTTAATATCTGCACTGGATATCGGTATAATAATAAAATGCTTATGGATTTTCCTTCCAATACAGAGATCTTAAATAAGATAGAGCCGGTTTATGAGGAACATCCGGGCTGGGAAGAGGATACTTCACGAATTTTAGAATATAGCCGGCTTCCGCTGAATAGCCGGAAGTACTTAAAAAGAATAGCTGAGCTGCTGGAAACCAAGGTTTCTATTATCTCAGTGGGATCGGAGAGGAAACAGACGATCTTCGTGTAAACTAAATTGCTAAATGGCTAAATTGCTAAACTGTTATAGCAATTTAACCATTTAGCCATTTAGTAATTTAACAGTTTAAGAATTTCTATGAAAGTACCTCAACACATCGCTATTATAATGGACGGCAATGGCCGTTGGGCCGAAAAAATGGGTTTTTCCCGGACAGCCGGCCACAAGGCAGGAATGGAATCGATAAAGGCAACACTAAATGCCTGCCGGGAATTGGGAGTAAAGGTCTTGACTGTTTATGCTTTTTCTACCGAAAACTGGAGGCGGTCCAAAATAGAAATCAGATTTTTGATGAATTATTTGAAAGATTTCCTGATTGAATACGAAAGCGAACTCAACAAGAAAGATGTTCGGTTAAACACTATTGGCCAGTTTTCCCGGCTTCCTGCTTTGGTCAAAAAAGAGTTAAGCAGGGTGATGGAAAAAACCAGGTCTAACCAGGGCCTTATCTTTAACCTGGCGTTGAGCTACGGCGGACGGGCAGAAATTATTGAGGCGGTCAGGAAATTAATTGAGGACCTGAGGGCTGAAAAGATTAGACTAAGCCAGATCAACGAAGATGTTTTTTCCCAATATCTTTATACTGACGGCCTGCCCGATCCTGATCTTTTAATCAGAACCGGCGGGGAGATGAGAATAAGTAATTTTTTGCTCTGGCAGATTTCTTACAGTGAGCTTTATGTTACACCTACATTCTGGCCGGATTTCAGACGGGTTGATTTAATAAAAGCCGTTACTGAATACAGCCGGAGGAAAAGGCGGTTCGGAGGAGTAAAAAATGCTGGCTAAGCGGGTGCTTGTTTCTATAATTACAATGGCGGTCTGGGCCGGAGCGATCTTCTTTTTGCCGGCCTGGTGGTTCTGTATGTTTTGCGGCTTATTTATTATCCTGGGTTTGGTTGAATTTTTTGACTTGGCGCGCAGCAAGGGTATTTTTGTCCATAAATACTGGGTAATAATTTTAGGAATATTATTCTCGATGTCTTATTATTTTCAACAGACCCTGGGTGTTGAGTTTTGGGAGTTAGAGCTGATTGCCATTGGGATTATAGGTTTATTTTTGTTTCAGTTTGCGAGGCAGAATGGGGAGTCGGCTATTGTGAACATATCGGTCAGTTTGTTCGGGCTTCTGTATATTGCCTGGTTTTTCAGTTTTTTTATTAAATTAAGATATCTGGACAACGGCGGATTATGGATAAGTTTCGTAGTTTTGGTCTGTAAGCTTGGGGATGTAGGCGCTTATTTTATCGGTAAGCGTTTTGGCCGGCACAAGCTGATTCAGCGGATCAGCCCTAATAAATCTATCGAAGGCAGCCTGGGCGGATTTTTAACCAGTGTCCTGGTAGCTTATAGCGCAAGGCTGTTTTTACCGGCAGTGTCGTTTATCCATCTCTTGATACTGGGCGTCTTACTGGGGATTTTGGGCCAGCTCGGAGATCTTGCTGAGTCTTTACTTAAGCGTGACAGCCAAGTCAAGGATTCAGGCAGGATTATTCCTGGTTTCGGAGGAGTGTTGGATTTGATTGACAGTTTGTTATTTACCACGCCGGTTCTTTATTTTTATTTAACAGTAATAATGAAGGTGCAATGAAAAATATAGTTATTTTGGGCTCAACAGGTTCGATTGGCGTACAGGCACTAAGGGTAATAGAAGATTTTCCCGAAAAGTTCAGGATAGTAGGGCTTGCCTGTAATTCTAAAATTGAACTTTTAGCCGAACAGATTTATAAGTTTAATCCTGAAGTTGCGGCTGTAGCCGATAAAAAAAAGGCCGGGGAGCTTAAATCTGTTTTAAGCGGTTTAAAGACAAAGGTCCTGGCTGGTCCGGAAGGCCTGGCTGAGCTGGCTGGTTTAGAGCAGGCCCAGATGGTCATTGTGGCTTTGAGCGGGGCAGGAGGGTTGATCCCTGTCCTGAGAGCTATTGAAGCGTCAAAAGAAATAGCCCTGGCCAACAAGGAGTCCCTGGTTATGGCAGGCAGGCTGGTGACTGAAAACGCCAGGCAAAAACAGGTAAAAATATTACCGATTGATTCAGAGCACAGCGCTATTTTTCAATGCTTAAACGGTTATTCAAACAGGGAGGTAAGGCGATTGATTCTTACCGGTTCAGGAGGTCCGTTGAGTGAATTGGATTTGTCTAACTTCAAGGATATTTCCCCAAAGCAGGCGCTTAACCACCCCCGTTGGAAAATGGGCAGCAAGATTTCAATAGATTCAGCGACGCTGATGAATAAAGGCTTGGAGGTAATAGAGGCCAGGTGGCTTTTTGATGTGAATATTGACCAGATAGAGGTAATTATTCATCCCCAGGCAGTTGTCCATTCAATGGTGGAATTAATCGACGGCTCGTTTATCGCCCAGATGGGCGTTACTGATATGTATTTGCCTATTCAGTTTGCCCTTAATTATCCGGAAAGGGTTTCCACCAAGGTTCCCGGCCTTGATTTAAACCAGATAGGCCGGCTGTCATTTAGGGCTCCTGATTTAGAAAAGTTTCCCTGTCTGGAATTGGCTTATCAAGCAGCAAAGCTTGGAGGAAGCATGCCGATAGTCTTAAATGCAGCTGACGAAGAACTGGTTTATAGTTTTTTGGACAACAAGATCAGGCTGACTGATATTGCCAGGATCGTAGAAAAAGTAATGCGGGCCCATTCCCTGAAAGAAAAATCCTCGCTTAGCGAGATATTAGAAATAGATAATTGGGCACGACAGGAAACAAAGAGGTTAATCTAAGAAAATGTTAGGAATAATAGCTGTAGTATTTGTTTTTAGCGTGATAATTCTGGTCCACGAATTCGGACATTTTATAATGGCTAAGAAATGCGGGGTCAGGGTAGAGAGATTTTCTTTAGGTTTTGGCCCGGAGCTTTTGGGGATTAAGAAGGGAGATACCAGGTATTCGATCTGCCTTATTTTATTCGGCGGTTATGTCAAGATGGCCGGCGATGACCCGAGGGGTAATTTAACGGGCAAAAAATGGGAATATTTATCCCAGCCGATTTCCAGGAGATTGGCGATTGTGGCTAGCGGGCCGATCTTAAATTATCTGCTGGCCTTCATGATTTTTTTCCTGATCTTTGTAGCCGGCAGCCCGACGTTGACTTCGAGGATCGGAGGCCTGGTTGAGGATTACCCGGCCCGGATGCATAAACTGCTCGAAGGCGATAAGATTATAGCTATTGATAATCAGGAAGTCAAATACTGGGATCAGTTGACCAAGATCATTCACAGCAAGTTGGAGGGGAGTTTGGCCTTGACTATTCAGAGGCAAGACAGGATATTCCGGGTAAGGATTTCTCCCAAAATAGAAGAGGTTAAGAATATCTGGGGTCGTTCAGTCAAAATAGGGCTTATTGGAATCAGGCCTTCAGATGATATAGCGGTGTTAAGGTATAATCCGGCTGTAGCGTTTTATAAAGCCGGGGAGAAGCTGGTGTTATTGAGCTCATTGACCTTAAGAGGGATCTGGGCTATGATAAGCGGACAACAATCTTTTAAGGAATCTGTAGCCGGACCGATCCAGATCGCGTCTATTATAGGAAAAACAGCTAAGATGGGGCTGACCTATCTTTTTTCAATAATGGGAGTGATCAGCATGGCTTTGGCTATATTCAATATCTTACCTTTACCGGTGCTGGACGGAGGGCACATCATGTTTCTGGTGCTGGAAAAGATAAGAAAAAAGCCGTTGAATCTTGAGATCCAGGAGAAAATCCAGAATATAGCCCTGGTCATTCTTGTTGGTTTACTGCTGTTTGTTTCTTATAATGACATTCTGAGGTTGATGGGGAAATAGTATAAATAAATTGCTATATTCAGGCTGTGTCGTAATGTAGTTGCCTGATTTATCAGGCACAGCATAGAGCGCCCAATAAATTGGGCAACTACAATATATTGTGTATCAGTATACAACAAAATGAATTACGACACAATCTGATTGCTATATTGCTAAATTGATATTTCGTAAAAGAAATGTATAGAAATGAATTATTCAGTTCGACAGTTTAACCATTTAACAATATAGCAGTTTAACGATGCAGGAATGGTAAAGGATGGTCATTAAAAAACGTAAGACCAGACAGGTCAAGATCGGCAATGTTAAAATCGGAGGGAATGCACCTGTTTCTATCCAGTCTATGGCCAAGACCGATACAGCGGACATGCAGGTCACTGTATCGCAGATTAAAGCATTAGAACAACAGGGCTGCGAAATAGTCAGGGTGGCGGTAAAAAACATGGCCTGTGCCAGAGTCCTGGATAAAATCAAGGCAAGGATAGGCATTCCAATAGTAGCTGATATCCATTTTCATTTTCAGCTGGCCTTGGAGGCAATAAGCCGGGGCGTGGACGGTCTGCGTTTAAATCCAGGTAATATTTATCGTCGCTCGGAAATAAAACAGGTGGTAAAGATGGCGAAAAAAAAAGATATTCCGATAAGAGTGGGAGTTAATTCAGGATCGTTGCGGACCTCAGGGAAGAAAAAGAAAATAGCGGGCCAAATGGTGAAGAGTGCGCTTGATTATATAAAAATTCTTAATGACCTTGATTTTTATAGTATAATAGTTTCTTTAAAAGCCTCGGATCTGTTGACAACGGTCCAGGCCTATAGAATGATGGCAAAAAAATGCGATTACCCCTTCCATTTAGGCCTTACTGCTGCCGGGCCCGAAGACCCGGGTTCGCTAAAGTCAGCCATAGGCCTTGGCGTATTATTGGCTGAAGGGATAGGCGACACTATAAGGGTATCTCTAACAGCTGACCCGAATGAGGAAGTAAAGGTGGCACGGAACATCCTTACCGCTCTTAAATTGCGGAAAGATAAAATCGAGATAGTTTCCTGCCCGACATGCGGCAGGTGCGAGATAGAGCTGATAAAAATAGTTAAACAGGTAAAAAAAAGGTTGAACCAATTAACGATTAGTGATCATTGCTCACCGGTCAAGGTAGCGATAATGGGTTGCGTGGTTAATGGTCCGGGCGAAGCCCGGGATGCGGATGTCGGTTTGGCCGGGGGAAGAAAATCAGGAATTATCTTCAGAAAAGGAAAAATTGTTAAGAAGGTTGGGGAAAAAGAGATGGTGGACGAGTTGGTAAAAGAAATTCTAAATCCTAAAAAGTCATAGGTCATACAACTTACAACTTATGATTTATGACTTAAAACTTATGATTTTTGATTGGTTTTTTATGGTGAATTTATGAAGTGGTCAGAATCTTTTATCCCTACTTTAAAAGAAACACCTTCAGATGCCGAGGTGATTAGCCATAAGCTTATGCTGCGGGCAGGGTTGATCAGAAAGCTTGCCTCCGGCGTCTATTCGTATCTGCCGTTGGGATTAAAAATATTAGAGCGGGTTAAAGGTATAATCCGCCAGGAAATGAACAGTTTAGGCGGACAGGAAGTTTTACTTCCGGCTTTGCAGCCGGCTGAACTCTGGGAGAATTCGGGTAGAGACAA
This sequence comes from Candidatus Omnitrophota bacterium, assembly GCA_034717435.1. Classification (NCBI taxonomy): domain Bacteria; kingdom Pseudomonadati; phylum Candidatus Omnitrophota; species Candidatus Omnitrophota bacterium. The sequence goes on along the minus strand of JAYELI010000009.1, from coordinate 8,514 downwards.
AGAAATCGGTAAGGTAATGATCCGGTTTATTGACCGGCATAATAAAAAAATGGTATTGGGGCCTACCCACGAAGAAGTAATTACTGACCTGGTTAAGAAGGACGTTAAATCTTACCGTCAGCTTCCGGTTGTGCTTTACCAGATCCAGACCAAGTTTAGGGATGAGCCCCGGCCGCGGTTTGGGGTTTTAAGAAGTTGTGAATTCATTATGAAAGATGCCTATAGTTTTGACCGGGATGTCAGCGGCCTGAGCCGGAACTATTCAAAAATGTACGATGCCTATTGCAGGATTTTTAAACGCTGCGGATTAAAGTTTGCTATAAAAGAGGCAGATCCCGGGATGATGGGAGGAGATGTCTCGCACGAGTTTGTGGTTCCGGCAGGTGGGGGGAGAGAAGAAATCGAAATCGGGCATATATTTAAACTGGGAGTTAAATATTCAAAGATCCTGAATGCTGCTTTCCTCGATGAAAAAGGCCGGGCCAGGCCAATAATTATGGGCTGTTACGGCATTGGCGTTAATAGGATTGTGGCTGCCGCTATTGAACAGAGTCACGATAAGCAGGGGATTATCTGGCCAATGGGCATTAGCCCTTACCAGACAATAGTCTTATTAATAGATCCTTCTCAAGGCCCAAGTAAAAAGTGTGCAAGCCTGGTTTACAGTCAGCTGAGCCAGGAGAAGATTGATGTCTTGCTGGACGATCGGGACGAAAGGCCGGGCGTCAAGTTTAAAGATGCTGACCTGATCGGAATACCTCTACAACTGATTGTCAGTGAAAGAAACCTGAAGCTTGATCAGATAGAGTTGAAACTGCGCAGGAATAATAAGGTCATAAAGGTCAAAAAAGAAGAACTCATAGACAAAGTTAAGAAAATAATCAGGGATGAGGTGCCCAAATGAACGGAGAACTGTTAGGTATTATTGATTCTATTGAAAGAGACAAGGGGATTGACCGGGAAATGCTCATTCAGACTGTAGAGTCTGCCTTGCTTTCGGCATTTCGCAAATCCAGCGATGATATCGAAGGGGTGAGTATTAAAATCAATCGTGATTCAGGGGCGATAAAAATAATGCGCGGGAAAAAAGAAATCAGCAAGCGCAACTTTGGAAGAATTGCTGCTCAAACCGCTCGGCAGGTGATTATCCAGAGGATCAGAGAAGCAGAAAGAGAAAGTATCCATCAGGAATTTAAAGGCAAGGTCGGCGAGATAGTCAATGGCACTGTCCATCATTTTGAGCGGGGCAATATTGTAGTTGACCTGGGCAAGACAGAGGCTGTGCTTCTTAAAAGGGAACAGATAAGCAAGGAAAGATATCGTCAGGGAGACAGGGTCAGGGCTTATATCCTGGAGGTTAAGAAGTCCAACAGGGGGCCTCAAATTGTTCTTTCCCGGATCCACCCGTTTTTTATCAAAGAATTGTTTGAGCTGGAGGTGCCTGAGATATATGAGAAGGTGGTACAGGTAAAATCCGTGTCCCGGGAGGCAGGGGAGAGGACCAAGATCGCTGTATCTTCTAATGACGAAAAAGTGGATCCAGTGGGAGCCTGTGTCGGAATAAGGGGCCAGAGGGTCAAAAATGTGATCCGGGAGATTGGAGACGAAAAAATAGATATTGTCAGATGGAGCAACGATACCCAAGTCTATATTACCAATGCCTTGAGTCCGGCTGAAATCTCAACTATTAAGATGGATAAGGATAAACATAGCTGCGAGGTGATTGTTGCTGACGACCAGCTTTCCCTGGCTATCGGCAAACGGGGACAGAACGTGAGGTTGGCGGCAAAACTTACCGGCTGGAGAATTGATATCCGGGGCCAGAGCCAGGGCATTGCCTTATCTTCGTTAACAGGCGTGGGTCCCAAAACTGAAAAGGTGCTGGTTGGGGCCGGATATAAAAGCGTCACTGAGATTATCAAAGCGGGTTCGGCAGAATTAAGCAAGGTAAAAGGAATAGGTAAAAAGACAGCTGTAAAGATCTATCAGAGCGCTAAAAAGACGAGCGAGAAGGGGTCAAAATGAGGGTTCACGAATTAGCTAAAAAATTAAACATAACCAGCCAACAAGTTATAGATCAACTGAAGAACCTGAAAATAAAGGTCAAAAGCCATATGAGTACTGTTAACCAGGATACTCTGGCCTTGCTTAAGCAACAGCTTGGCAGAGAAAAAAAGCCGGTAGTCCCGCCTTTGGCGAAAATTCAGGTTAAGTTACCGATTAGGGTAACCGGCCTGGCTGTGAAAATGGGGATAAAACCGAACGAACTTTTAAAAAGACTTTTAAAGTTAAATATAATTATTAATATTAACAGTTCGCTGGACGAAAAGGTTGTTAAACTTACAGCAGAGCAGTTTAATTATCAAATAGATATTTTACCTACAGAAGAAGAGGCTGTTTTTATTGAAGAAAAAGAAGATCAGTCAAAATTGGTTAAAAGGCCGCCGGTAGTTACTCTGATGGGTCATGTTGACCACGGTAAAACCTCTTTGCTGGATGCTATTCGTCAGACCAATCTTACTGCTAAAGAAGCCGGCAGGATTACGCAGCATATCGGAGCTTATGAGGTAACCTTAGATAATGGCCAGGTTACTTTTCTGGACACGCCGGGCCACGAGGCTTTTACTGCAATGAGAGCCCGGGGAGCCAATGTTACTGATATCGTAGTACTGGTAGTGGCTGCTGATGACGGGGTTATGCCCCAGACTGTCGAGGCCATTGATCACGCTCGGGCAGCAGGTGTGCCGATGGTTGTGGCTATAAACAAAATAGATATTCCCGGTACAAATTTAGTCAAGATTAAACGACAGCTCCAATCATATGACCTGACCTCAGAGGATATGGGCGGTAAGACCATTACTGTAGGTGTCTCGGCCCAGACCAAGGAGGGGATAAGCGGCCTTCTGGAGATGCTGCTTTTAGAGGCAGAGATGCTGGAGCTTAAGGCCAATCCAAATAAGCTCGGCCGGGGAGTAATTATTGAAGGAAAACTTTCAATCGGCCGGGGTTCAGTGGCTACAGTGTTGGTCAGGAACGGGACCTTGCGTACCGGGGATGTGGTTATCAGCGGACTTTATTACGGAAGGATAAAATCCATGCTTGATGATAAGGGCCGCAGGGTAAAAGAGGCTCCTCCGTCTATGCCGGTTGAGATTTCCGGACTTTCCGGAGTGCCGGTTGCCGGGGATGAATTTTTCGTGGTTAAAGATGAAAAATTAGCTAAAGAAATTTCTGCAAAAAGAGCACTTAAGGTAAAAGAAAAAAAACTGCAGTCCTTAACCCGGGTCACCTTAGAGGATATTTATGACCAAATCAAGGGTGGCAAAATAAAGGAGCTTAACATAATTTTAAAGGCAGATGTACATGGCTCGGTTGAGGCTTTAAAGGAATCCCTTGATAAATTAAGTACCGGGGAAATAAAATTGAAAGTAATCCACAGCGGGGTGGGCGGGGTTAATGACTCGGATGTAATGCTGGCTGCTGCCTCTAAAGCGATTATTATCGGCTTTCATATTAAGCGGGATCCGGCGCAGGACGAGTTATTTGAAAAACAAGGGGTGGATGTCCGGTTTTATGATATTATTTACGAAGCAATAGCTGATATCAGGGCGGCAATGGAAGGGCTTTTAGAGCCGGGCACAAAGAAGGTTGTTCTTGGCCGGGCCGAAGTCCGTCAGGTATTCAGGGTTTCTAAAGTAGGGATAGTGGCCGGCTGTTTTGTCAAAAAGGGCAAGATAACCCGCAATTCACGCGTTCAGCTGATCAGGGCGAGTGAGGTGATTTACGAAGGGACAATTAATTCTTTAAAGCGGTTCAAGGAAGATGCCAAAGAGGTCGAGGAAGGATTTGAGTGCGGGATCGGATTTGATAATTTTAGTGATGTTAAATCGAGAGATATTATCGAGCCTTATCGGATAGAAAAAATAACGAGAAGGCTTTAAAGATTATTGTTAAACTGTTAAACTGATAAATTGCCAAACTGTTATAGCAATTTAACCATTTAACCATTTAGCAATTTAACAATTTAACAATTTAAACGGTGATATTTAAATTGGCGATAGAGGGCCGATAGTTCAGTTGGAAGAACGCTACATTCGCATTGTAGAGGTCAGGGGTTCAAATCCCCTTCGGTCCACCTGATGAGTTAGCGAGTTAACCTGTTAGCGAGTTAGCCTGTTAAAAGAAAAAACAATTCTAATAACAAGGTTTGTGCACATATTTATTGAATATTTAAAAACCGGCTCACCGGCTGACAGGCTAACTGGCTAACAAATTATAAGGGAGGTTTGTAATGATCAGTTTTGAAGATTTTAAAAAGCTGGATATAAGGGTAGCAGAGGTTATTGAGGTAACCGATCACCCCAATGCTGATAAACTATATTTAGTAAAGATTAAAATCGCTGAGGAAGAACGAGAAATAGTGGCCGGGATCAAAGGACCTTATACAAAAGAAGAGTTGGCCGGCAAAAAAGTAATAGTAGTGATGAATATTGAACCAGCTACTATCAGGGGCGTAGAAAGCAAAGCCATGCTTTTGGCGGCTCGGGACGAAGATTCCCTTTCGATACTTACGGTTGATAAGCCGATTAGTGCCGGGAGTAAGGTATCTTAATAAGATAAACTGTTAAATTGCTAAATGGCTAAATTGCTACAAAACTTTCTCTGGTATAACAATTTAACAGTTTATCAATTTAACAATTTAATTCAGGGAGTATTTTAAAGTGGTTATAAAAGCGATCAGGGGGATGAATGATATCCTGCCTGGTGAAATTGCTAGATGGCGGGATCTAGAACAAACCAGCCGAGAGGTTTTTGAACTCTATGGTTATTCAGAAATACGAACGCCGGTTTTAGAAGAAGCGGCTTTATTTATCAGAGGCATCGGAAAAACCACTGATATTGTCTCTAAGCAAATGTATAGCTTTTCTGATTCTAAGGGCCGCAAGCTTACTCTTCGTCCGGAGGAGACTGCGCCGGTGCTCAGGGCTTATTTGGAGCACAACCTGGATAAAAAGCAGGGGTTCAGCAAGTTTTATTATATTGGTCCGATGTTTAGAAGTGAAAGGCCCCAGTCTGGACGCAGCCGGCAATTTCATCAAATAGGCCTGGAGGCTATTGGTTCATCCAGCCCTTATCTGGACTGCGAGATAATATCTGCTTTAATAGAAGTGTTTAAAAGATTAAAATTGGAGGGCTATATTCTTAAATTGAGTAGTGTGGGCTGCGGGAAATGCCGGCCGGGATTTGAAAAGGTTTTAAAAAATAGCCTTTCCGGGGATGTCAATTTACTATGTCCTGACTGCCAACGAAGATTTGGGACTAATATATTCCGTATATTGGATTGTAAAAACTCAAACTGCCGGGCTGTTATAAGAAAAGCGCCGGTCATTTTGGACTATCTTTGCAAAGACTGCGCTGAGCATTTTGAAAAAGTAAAACAAGGCCTGAAACTCTTACAGATTAATTACAAATTTGATAGTCATCTGGTCAGGGGCCTGGATTATTACACCAAGACTACATTTGAAATTGAACAGTCTTTGCTCGGCAGCCAGAACGCAATAGCAGCTGGAGGCAGGTATGACGACCTGAGTCAGGAGCTGGGCGGCCCGCAAATAAGGGCTTGCGGGATGTCTATTGGCATGGAAAGGGTCTTACTGGCATTAAAAGGCCGGGATAGAAAATCTCCCCTGCCCAAGAAGAGCGTTTATCTGGCAACCGTAGGACAGAAGGCCTATGACGAGGGATACAGGATGCTGCAGAAACTGCGCAGTCGGGGCGTAAAAACAGAGATTGATTATCAAGCAAGGTCTTTAAAGGCCCAGTTGAGATCAGCCGGCAAGTTGGATTGCGGATATGTTGTGATTATTGGAGAAGATGAGCTCAGCAGGAACAAGGTTATTTTAAGGGATATGAAGAATGGAAAACAGAGTGAGGTTAAAATAACTCAGATAATAAATAAGGTAAAAGAACTGCTAAATGACTAAACTGTTAAATTGTTAAATTGCTAAACTGCTAAATGGCTATATTGTTAAACTGTTAGATTGCTAAATGGTTAAATTGTTAAATTTTGTATCTTAAGATTTAGAGTGCAATTTTTCAGTTCAGTAATTTAACAATTTAGCAATTTAGCAATTTAAATCAGGCAAGATTATGAAAAGGACACATACCTGCGGGGAGCTTAATACAAAGTGGATCGGTAAAGAGGTGGTTTTATCTGGTTGGGTAAGCGGAAACCGGGACCACGGAGAGCTCACATTTATTGACCTCCGGGATAAAAGCGGCATTACCCAGCTGGTTTTTAACCCTCAGGCCGATAAACAACTTCACCAGTCTGCTAAACAGCTTAGAAGCGAATATGTAATATCTGTCCGGGGTATTGTTTCCCGGAGGCCGGAAGGCACGGTCAACCCCAAACTTTCTACCGGCGAAATCGAGATTTTAGCCAGGGAGATAAAAGTTCTGAATAAATCCCTGGTTTCTCCTTTTGAGATCGCTGACAATGTTAAGATATCAGAAGACCTGAGGTTGACCTACCGCTATCTGGATTTACGAAGGTCATTGATGCAGAAAAATCTTCGGTTCCGTCATAGTGTCTGTCAGGTAGTCAGGAGATTTTTGGATCAACAAGGCTTTATAGAAGTAGAAACCCCGATTCTTACCAAGTCCACTCCGGAAGGCGCGCGTGACTATCTGGTTCCCGCAAGGTTGAATCCGGGTAAATTCTATGCTCTTCCGCAGTCACCCCAGTTGTTCAAGCAGATCCTGATGGTAGCCGGGGTTGAAAAGTATTTTCAGATCGTGCGTTGCTTTAGAGATGAGGATTTAAGAAGAGACAGACAGCCCGAGCACACTCAGATAGATATCGAGATGTCATTTATTGAGCCGGAGGATATATTCGGCCTGATCGAAAAGATGCTCTCAGGCCTGTTTGAGAAGATGCTGGGGGTAAAAATAGAACTTCCCTTCCCACGCATTTCTTATTCCGAAGCTACCGGTAAATTTGGGACCGAAAAACCGGACACAAGGTTTAAAATGGAACTGGTAGATATCACTGGGATTGCCGGCCGGAGCGATTTTGAAATATTTAAAAAAGCGGTTAGGCAGGGAAACTTTGTTAAAGGAATAAAGGTCGATGGCTGCAGCAAGTTTTCAATAAGACAATTAGATGATTTAAGAAAATTTGTTTTGGGCCTTGGGGCCAAAGGGCTGGTCTGGTTTAAGGTAGAAAAAAATAAGTTTAGTTCCCCGGTAAGTAAATTTTTCAAGGACCCGGTAATTAAAGAATTATCCAGAGCAATGGCTGCTCAGGAAGGGGACTTGCTTCTGTTTGTTGCCGATCAGCCTGTAATTGTGCTTAGGTGCCTGGCTGAATTACGCCTGCATTTGGCCCGGGAACTTAAACTGATCCCAAAAGACAGATATAATTTTTCCTGGATACTTGACTTTCCTCTTTTAGAATGGAGTGAAGAAGACAGTAGGTTTCAAGCAAGGCACCATCCGTTTACCGCGCCTCGGGATGAAGACCTGGGATTACTTTTTAAGGAGCCGGGCCGGGTGAGGGCCAGGGCTTATGACTTGGTCTTAAACGGGATAGAGGTCGGCGGAGGCAGTATCAGGATTCATAAACCCGATGTTCAGGAAAAGGTATTTAAGGCCCTGAAGATCGATCAGGAAGCAGTCAAAGAAAAATTCGGATTCCTCTTAGATGCATTGAAATACGGCGCGCCCCCTCACGGCGGAATAGCCTTAGGGCTGGATAGATTATTGATGCTTATGTTGGGATTGCCCACCATCCGGGATGTAATCGCTTTTCCCAAAACCCAGAAAGCCGCCTGTTTAATGACCGGAGCGCCCGATCAAGTCGAAGCCAGACAGGTTAAAGAGCTTGGTTTGGTAGTAAAAAAGTGAGAATGTAAAACGAGAACCGCCAGGAGAAATGATGAAATTAGATAAGTCCGGAAAAAACCAGATATTCGGTAAATTATTGATTGCTGTAATACTGATTACGGTTTTGATAGCAACCCTCTTGGCTAAAGAGAGTTATAAGTGGGGTCTGGAAAAAGGAGATGTCAGCTCAGCCGATATTTACGCCCCGTTTGATTTTTCTTATGTGGACGAAAAATCTACTCTTGAGTTAAAGGCTCAGCGGGCAGCAGAAGTGAAGCCGGTTTATGATTTTGACCCTGGCCTTGGTCAGAAGGTTCTCGCTGACCTGAATGATTTTTATAAGTCCCTGGCCCAACTTCCAGAAGGAATTGAGACAGAAGAGTTCACCGGGCTTACTATTTTCGAGATCAGAGCGGCATTGAATAGCCAAGAGGCTGAAGGGATTTATCAAAAAACAGAACAGTTAGCCAAGTTCATTATGCTTAAGGAAATATCCGACCAGATAGATAAAAAAGACGGTTTTATTATTGTTCGTAATACGGCAACTAATGCAGACAGAGAACAGGATGCATCGGAGGTTCTAACGACTAAAAGCGCCGGGAAGGAGCTTCTTGATAAAGCAATGGT
>JAYELI010000008.1 GCA_034717435.1 Candidatus Omnitrophota bacterium | reverse complement strand
GATCCTTCGTCGCTACGCTCCTCAGGATGACACCTATCTTAACAAGAACAAAATTAAGGACTTGGGGAGTGTGCAGTTTTAAACTTTAAACTGTCCACTTTTAAAACTTAAATCGCTCTAAAACTGTGCACTTTTAAAACTTAAATCGCTCTAAAAGAGTCCACTTTTAATTCTTAAATAACACTTCTTGACCTAACACTTGACAAATATACTACATTGGGGTATACTTATTCTTCTAAAAGTTACTTTTTAAATCGTTTAAGGGATAGTCGGTGTATAAAAAAATATTTTTGATAGCAGTAAGCATTATATTAGCAGGAACCGCGTTTACTAATAATTATGCTCATGCCCAGGAAACATGGTTTAAGCCTTTCTACTATCCCTATACTGCCGAAGACGAAAATTGGTTCCATCCCCTTTATCATCCCTATGCGCCGGAAAAAAAGGGCTGGTTCCGGCCTTTTTTGTCTATTCGCGGGCAATATGACGACAATATTTATCTTACCCCCGGTGATGAAAGAGAAGACTGGATAACCACTATTAAGCCGGGTTTTGTAATCGAACCGGTTCTGACAAAGCATAATTTTATCTTTGACTACCTTGCCGAACTGAACTTCTTCTCTGAATACGACAATGAGAATAACTATAATCATCTTGCCAATACCGCTTTAAGGCTTAACTTTAACGGGGTAAGCCTTGAGCTGTCCAATATGTTCCATTATTTTTCCGACCGGGCCGGCAGTGAAGTTACCAACCGTATACCCCGCACACAAGATCAAGCCAGTGTCATGCTTACTTCTGAGTTCAATAAACTGGATCTGTCCTTGTGGTATGAATACCACTTAGAAGATTATCGCACCAATGACCCTATCGGCGCGTATCACGGCCAGGCATTGACCTTTGAGGATTTAGACACCGATGAGCATCAAGTCGGAGTTGAAACGGCCCTGAAGCTCTGGCCAAAATCTGCGCTTCTTTTTTCAGGAGATTACGGCATTATAGAGCATGATACCGGAAGAAAAAGCGATTCGGAGTATTTTGACCTGTTAGTGGGGATGCGCGGTCAGCCAACGGCTAAATGCACGGTAGAGGGAAAGATCGGCTACCGTCAGCAGGATTATCAAAATGATACCGGTTTCAACAGTGTGGTTTTTAACGGTAGTTTGATTGAAAATTTTACTCCCCGGGATTCTCTGCGTCTTGACTTTACAAGGACAACCAATGAGACGGTTATGCCGGACAATCCCTATTACGAAAGCAGTTTTATCGGCGCCGGTTTTAGGCACGGCTTTACAGAGAAGTTTTTCGGCACCCTGGGTTTTTCTTATCAGCGCAGTGACTATCCTGCCGAGATTACTGTCGCCGGAAAAACCGCCAAAAGAAAGGATGATTATTGGTCAGGAGGAGCCGGGTTTAGTTACAGGTTTACCGAATGGGTTACCGCTGATCTTAAATACGATTACAGGGCCAGAGAATCCAATTTTTCGATATATAATTACGAAAATAACCGCATAAGTCTTACGTTAACGACCAGTTTTTAGTTTGTTTGTTAGCAAAAAAACCACTGGGGGTATAATAAAAAGGCAATAACCTTGGTGGTTTTTTATTTGGGTTTTGGGCCCAGAAGATATTATGATGAGATTTAGTATAGTTACTTTATTTCTTATTACGTTAATAGCGGTTATCCCCGCAGGGGCGCAGGAACCCGACTATTGCCTCCAGTCCGAAGATGTCCTGCGGATTACTGTCTATGAACAGCCGGACCTTGACACCCGGACGCGCATCAGCTCTACCGGCGAAATAAGCTTTCCGCTTTTGGGCAAAATAAAGGCCGCTGACCTTACCCTCAGCGAACTCAAGGATAAAATAGAACAGCTCCTGGCAAAAGATTATCTGGTTAACCCCCAGGTGCAGATATTTATTGATAAATACCGCGTGAAGCAGGTTTCGGTATTAGGGGCGGTGCAAAAGCCGGGTAAATACGATCTCTATACAGAGAGAGAAACCACGGTGCTGGAGGCCATTGCCATGGCCGAAGGATTTACCAAGGTAGCCAGCGTAAACGGCACAAGGATAATCCGCACCGAAAACGGCGAGGAGCGAACCATCTTGATCAAAGTTACCGATATTACCAAAAAGGGAATAAAAGAGAAAGATATCCCGCTTAAACCCGGAGACATCGTGTTTGTGCCGGAGAGTTTTTTTTAATGAGCTATGGGCGAGGAGTAATGAAGCAGTATGGAGTATCGTGAAGCAGAAGCGCATATCAGCGATTATTTAAAAGTGCTCAAAAGCCGTAAAGGCGTGATAATTACTTTCTTTTTCGTCACCGTATTTACGGTAACCGCCGGCAGTTTCCTGATGGATCCGGTTTACCGCGCTACTGTTACGTTGTTAATCGATTTGGAAAGCCCTAATGTGCTGACCACCAGCGGATCGGTTGCCTTAAAATACCCTGATTACTATGCCTACAAAGAGTATTTCCAGAGCCAGAAGGAAATGGTCAAGAGCCGCACTATTGCCAAACAAATATTCAAAGAATTTAAACTAAGCCAAAGCAGGGATTATCTTAATGCCAGGGATAAAGCAAAGGCATTTCTTAAAACTATTAAAGTAGAGCCGGTGCGTGATACCCGGCTTCTTTTACTGAATGTGGACAATAAAGATCCCGTACTCGCCGCGGACATTGCCAACCGGATTGCCGAAGTTTATGTTGAGCGGAACCTTTCCTATATCACCAAAACTGAAATAATCAACCTGCTTAAAAATGAGTATTTGAAGCTCCAGGCGCGGCTTTCGGAATATTCCAAGGTTTATAAAGACAAGCATCCCAAGATGATCCGGTTAAAGCAGGAAATGGAACAAATGTCTGAGCGGATTAAACAGGAAATGGAGCTTTCCTCTACTTCCACTTTCACTTCAGGCCTTGTTCTTACCGGGCTCAAAGCCAATAATATTTCTATCCAGGATCCTGCCGAGGTTCCGATAATCCCTATAAAACCCAAAAAGCGCTTAAACATCCTTCTATCGGTAATAGTCGGGCTTTTCGGCGGGATAGGCCTGGCGTTTTTCTTTGAATATTTAGACGATACCGTAAAAGACATCAATGATGTAAAAAAGATAGTCAACTGGCCGTTTTTAGGAAATATTCCCCGGATCGAGGGAATAAAAAAGATGACTGAATTAAAACGCGATCTTTTTACCCAGCTTAAACCCGAGGACCCTGTATCCGAAGCATTTCGGGCAATTCGCACCAGCATAGTTTTTTCTTCTACCGAAGAACACCCTTTAAAAAGTATTGTTGTCACCAGCCCCGGCCCGAAGGAAGGAAAAACCACTCTTCTCTGCAACCTGGCTATTGTTGTGGCCCGCAGTCAGAGAAAAGTGCTTTTAGTGGACGCGGATATGCGCAAACCCCGGTTACATACGATTTTTAAGGCCGGCAATGACGTTGGAATAAGCAATTTTCTTTCCGGACAGGCTGATTTTAATCAATCAACGCAAAAAACCGAGATAAAGAATCTTTTCCTGGTTTCCAGCGGCCCTAATCCGCCTGACCCGTCAGAATTACTGTCCAGCCATAAAATGAAAGAATTTATCGAGGATGCTAAAAGAAAGTTTGACTTTATTTTGTTTGACAGCCCGCCGGTTACCGTAGTTACTGACGCGGTTGTCCTTTCTCGAATAGTGGACGGCGCTGTTGTGATCTTAGAAAGCAGCAAAACAAACAAGAGAGCCATTCCCGGGATTGATCAGCTGTTAAAAAACAGCCGGGTAAGGGTGATCGGCGCAATTATTAATAAGATCTCCCCGATTCGAAGCGGATACAGGTACTATGCGCAGTATTATGGCGGTAAATAATAAATTATACACGAATCGGCACAAATTGCACACGAATAGACACGAATATTAAACATTCGTGTAAATTAGTGTGTAATTCGTGTATATTCGTGTTTTTAATTTGCCTTACACATTGTATTAAACCAGATTAAATGGTAATAGGAGGGTAGAAGAAGATGAAGAAGAAGTTGTTACTGACCAGGGAGGCCGCGGGTATGCTGAGGATAAGCGAAGAATACCTCCGTTCTCTGATCAGAAAGAAGAAAATCACTGCTTACAAAGAAGGCCGGCGGGGCGGCTATAGGATTCCCAGCGAAGAAATTAACAGCTATATCGGCCGCAGATATTCAGCTGAATGAGGTAGTTAGTGGAAAAGGTAAAATATGAGGTTGACCCGCATAACCGGTTAGTTATACAGGAAACCAATAAAAAATTAGACCTGACGCGGTTTCGCAGAGTTTTAGATGGAAGATTTAAAATCGGGCCCAACAATTCCCTGATTTACCACATAAAAGCGCCAATGCAGGGTGTTACACCTGATCTTAATGCACCCCACCAGGTAAAACTAAGAGGTAAGTGGTCGTTAAGCAAAAACCATGATTTAAAATTAACCCTTGATAACTGGCGCAGGCAAAGGCCGGGTGATGAGATTACCTTGCAGGGTGAGATAATAACCGCTGAGGAAAATTCCCTGCTCTTTGCAATTACCACACGGTCTAAAAGAAATCTCTCCATAACAGATGTTCTAAAACTTCAAGGCATTTGGCAGGCAGATAAATATAACCGCCTTACTTTTAGAGTAAATAAGGGTAAGGGCAGGCACGACACTCTAATCTTTACCGGTATCTGGGAAATTGATAATAATCAGCGGATAGTCTATCGCTACGAAAAGACCCGGCTGATTCGTAAAAAAAGACTGGACAAGACTCTAACATTTAAGGGCCATTGGGATATCACCAGAAAAAACAGATTGTCTTATAACCTGAATTTGAACGGAAAATCAGGATTTAACTTTAGAACCGGTTTTGGAATTTTAGATAAAAATTATATAAAATACCAAGCCGGTATAGGCATGTCACCCGTAAAACGCATCCTGATTATATTCGGCAAATGGAAGATAAAAAGAGGCACCGGATTACTTTTCGAAATCGAATATGAAAACGGAAAAACCAGAGCCATTATATTCGGCGCTGATGCTAAGTTATCTAAAAGGGATAAGGTTGAATTTAAACTTAAGAACCGCTTTGGCAAAGACCTGGGCCTTGAGCTTAAGCTATCAAGAAAACTCCTCAAAGGTGACGGCCAGACATTTTTAAAACTGCTTAAATCTAAAAAAGAGTCCAGTGTTTATTTGGGTGGGGCGTGGAGATGGTGAGAATAAAAATAATTGCAAAATTAGCAATTAGCAATGTAAA
>JAYELI010000007.1 GCA_034717435.1 Candidatus Omnitrophota bacterium | reverse complement strand
TGAGATTCTTCGGCCTTCGGCCTCAGAATGACCTTTTTAGCGTTATTATTTTTAATTTCGGTTAAGGTGCGCACTTTTAAAACTTAAATCGCTCTAAAACTGTGCACTTTTAATTTTTAAATAACAGGTTACTCTTTGGGGTTTGACATTTTAAACCTGAAATAGTATAGTATGGTTATGTTTTCGGCAGAATTGGCCTTTAAGGGACTTGCCAATTTAATCTATCCCTTGTATTGCCAGGTCTGTAAGTCAAAGCTGGATCCGGCAAATACCCGATATCTCTGTGAAAACTGCTGGAGTAAGATCAAAAAATCCAGGGCAGTCCCGGCCAGCGGCCATAATTACTTTTTCCACAGTCTCTGGTCAATCGGCAGATACCAGGGGGTTTTAAAGGATTGTATCCGTCTTTTTAAATACAACAAAAAATCTTTTATGGCCAAACCCCTGGGAGAATTGATGAATAACTTCATAGCCGGTCATCTGGACCGCCGGGCAATAGGCCTTATCGTTCCCGTTCCTCTTCACAGTTCAAAATTAAGGGAAAGGGGATTTAATCAATCGTTAGAGCTTGCCGTTCAAATAAGTAAACGGTCCTCTCTGCCCCTTTCCTCAAGCAGTCTCTACCGAAAGAGACCGACTATTTCTCAAACCGAGCTTTCAAAACAGGAGAGGTTAATAAATGTCAAGGCTGCCTTTGCTGTCAAAAACAGCCTGGTTTTAAAAAAACAGGTGCTGTTGGTCGATGACGTGTTCACCAGCGGAGCAACCGCAAATGAGTGTTCAAAAACATTGTTGGAAGCCGGGGCGTGCGCTGTATCTGTACTGACCCTGGCCCGGGGAAATTAACCAAAAAAAATGAAAATTCTCCAGCGCTACATATTAAAGGAATTGGCTGTTTCGTTCATCCTGTCCCTTTTGATATTTACTTTTGTAATGTTTATAGGAAATATTATCAAGCTGGCTGAATTAGTCATAATTAAAGGAATAGAAATCAGTTATGTCGGAAGGTTGTTTATCTATCTTCTGCCCTATTTGCTTAATTACACCATCCCAATGGCTGTATTAACCGGGACCCTTCTGACTTTTGGCCGGCTTTCATCAGATAATGAAATCGTTGCCCTTAAGGCCATAGGATTTAATCTCTTTAGCATCCTGCTGCCGGTTGTTACCTTCGGGCTTGTCTTAAGCCTGTTTTCAATTATGTTAAACGACCAGATCATACCCCGGGCTCACTTCGCTACCCGGCAACTGCTTGCTGAAATAGGCACCAAAAAACCCGCCGCCTTACTGGAGGAAGGAACATTTATCAAGACGTTCAAGGGATATATTATTTTTGTCCAGGAGATAAACGGCAATAAACTAAAGAATATCAGAATCTATCAACCCCAGAAAGAAAGACCTACCCGGACGATCATCGCCGAACGGGGCGAATTCATTCCCCTGCCTGAAAAAAAGACCGTAGCCCTAAAGCTGATCAACGGCTCCAGTGACGAACCCAACCTGGAAAATCCAGGCAGTTTTTATAAACTAAATTTCAAAACCTATTATCTGACCCTGGATCTTGCCGCTCAATTAGCGAAAAAAAACATCCAGAAAAAACCCAAGGATATGACCATTAATGAACTGATCAATGAAACTAAAAAACTAAAACAGTCCCGGATAAACACCTCTCCTTTAACCAGGGAGATCCATAAAAAACTTTCTTTATCGTTTGCCAGTTTTGTATTTGTTTTAATCGGGCTCCCCCTTGCCCTGCTTACCAGAAGAGGGGAAACAACGATCGGCTTCGGCCTCAGCCTGGGCGTGATCATGATCTACTACCTGTTCCTGATGGTTGTCGAGGCCCTGGCCATGAAAGGGAAATTTAACCCCGCGCTCTGTATGTGGTCCCCGGATATACTGATCGCTGCGGCGGGAATAATACTTTTTTGCCTGGTGGTGGAAAGATAAAGCATTATTTAACCGATAACAAATCATGCGGATATTAGACAAATACCTTATAAAACAATTTATTCTGCCGTTTCTTTATTGTGTTTTGATCTTTATATCCCTCTACGTGGTCATTGACCTTTTTGACCATCTGGACGAAATATTAAAAGAACGCGTCGAGCCGGCTGTCCTGGGCCGTTATTACCTCTCCTTTGTCCCGCTTATATTTGTCCAGACCGCGCCAATAGCCCTGCTTCTTTCGATCATCTACAGCCTGGGGATACTGAACCGGTATAATGAAATAATCGCGATGAGAACGAATGGAATCAGCATCCTCAGAATTATAACCCCGTTCATTATAGTCGGGCTTATTTTGAGCCTGATAAACTTTGTGATCAGCGATAAGATAATCCCCAAAAGTTCGGTTATCCAGGAGTCGATAAAGCAGGAAAAGATGAAGCGGGGTCCTGGAAAAAAGGTGGTATTGGCTGACGTTACCGCTTATGGGGTCCCTAACCGTCTAATCTACATCAAAAGCTACAATGTCACGCAGGAAGAACTCAGCGATATAACTATTTTTGAGCAGGATAAAAAAGGTATAATCCGTTCCAAGATCATCGCCAGCCGGGCAAAATGGCAGGGTAAAAACTGGATCTTTTACAATGTAACTATCTATAACCTGGATAATGACGGGCAGATAATCGGGGCACCTTCAAGCTATGAAGAAAAAGCCCTGGATATCCGGGAGGGGCCGGAAGACTTTCAAAAACAGCAGACCGACCCGATGTTTATGAGCTACCGGAAATTAAAGCATGACATTGACAGGTTGGAGTGGATAGGAAAGCAAAAAACAAAGAGGATGCTGGTTGATCTATATTGCAAGCTTTCTTTCCCGTTCGTAAATTTGATTATAATCCTGGTTGGTATACCTCTGGCATTAGCTATTAAAGCCAAAGGCGGATTATTGATGGGACTGGGTTTAAGTATGGCTGTAGGATTTCTTTATTACGCTGTTATGGCTGTAAGCGTTGCCCTGGGAAAGGGAGGTTTTATCCCGCCTTTGCTCAGCGCCTGGCTGGCTAATATCATTTTTGCCGGGATCGCTGTTGTAGCGCTTAAAAAAATCTAATTCGTTGTGCATCGTGCGTGATGCGTATTGCGTTAGAGCTTCTCAATTTTACGCAATACGCAATATTAATAGTAGTTAGATATTAAATCCTTTGTATTCGCAATATTAAGCTTATCAAATAAGAATTCAAATTCTTCCTCAACCTGTTCAGCGATCACCCGGCGTGTTTCGGCCGGAAGGCCGAGAATATCTTTTTTAAAGGGCTCGAACGCTTTTTTCCTCGTTTTATAGATAAACTGTTCTTCTGTCTGGCCGCTGGTTCTTTCATTTTTCTTTTCCTTCTTTATCCAATCATAGATCTTATCTCTTAACCCGGAAGGAAAATCTTTGCTTTCATAAACCATATTCTGAAATTGGGTAGCCAGGTGCACCTCAGCGGTCTCTACCTCGGGAAATTTATTGAATGCTTCACGAGGCAGGGTAGATGCTCCATGCTGAACCGCACCGGCAAGCCCGAATTCAAAACGGGCTATCCTGGACAATTTCATCAATGTCTCAAAATCCAGCTTGACCTTGGCTATGTTTCCGTCAGGAAGGACCACTCCTCCGTGGGCAGTCCCTGTTTGAACGCTTATTTTGCTGATCCCGCCAATGCCCTCTCCCAGCGACTTTCTGTATCCTTTGATAAACGCCCGCAGTTCTTCGGCAGTGGAGTTCTTTCCTCCTATTTCGCCTATCTCGCCTCCTACTGAAACCTCGACTCCCTGAGGCTGGACCTGGCGGATGAACTTTGTCAGCTCGGCACATACCTCATAATTAATCCTCTGTTGTTCTTCAAGCGTTGGCTTGGACAAATCTACCAGCGTGGAAGAATCAATATCGATATTATAAAATCCGGCGCCGATCGACTCTCTGATCAAAGATTTAATCTCTTCTATCTCTTTGGCGGAATCCTGGCTATATCTACTCTGCTTAACCTGGAAGTGATCTCCCTGAATGAATACCGGCCCTGAAAATCCCTCGTCGAGAGCAGCAGCCAAGCAGCTGCCGACGTATTCTACCGGAGATTGGCCGGTATAGGCCATTTCCGTCCTGGCTATTTCAAATATAAATGCACCGCTGGATTTCTTCCTGGCTACCCTGAATATTGCCCGGGCCAAATCATAGGTCAGGGTTCTTAAATTTATAGCCGGGACCGTAAGCCCTGTAAATTCAGATTTGCCTCTGGCCTGATAAAACCGGTTTATACTTGCCGGATAAACCCCGGCCTGCCGGGCGGCTTCAATAATATCTTTAGCAAGGTTGTTTTTGTCTTCTGTTTTTTCGGTGAGAGCCATTTGCAGCGCTGCTGTTTCTATATTCTCTTTTTTAATCACAATCTACCTCCTTCAGATAGGCATAATCCTATTCTAATTAAATTTGTTCATCGCAGAAACCAATCCTTCTTTGACGGCAATTTCGACCGCCTCTGCTGCCCGGCCTACCGTCTCTTTAACCACCGGCTTATCTTTTTTTTTAAATTTATCCAAGACATAAGAAGACAGATCCATTCTTATTTTCCCCCGGGCTATGCCTATTCTCAAACGGGGGAACCTGGATGTGCCTAAACAATCAATGATCGATCTCAAGCCGTTGTGGCCGCCTGCGCTGCCAGCCTGCCGGATCCGGATCCGGCCGAGTTCTAAATTCAGGTCATCACAGATAACGATTATATCATTAAGCTCCGGCTTAAGCCAGTCAATAAAGGATTTGATCTCTCTGCCGCTTAAGTTAACATACCTTAACGGCTTAACTATGGTTACCTTTTCTTCACCGATAAAACCATTTCCGAAAACCGACTTGAACTTTTTCCGGGTAAGGGAAATCCGGTGTTTTTTTGCTAACCCTTCAACAACCCGGAATCCCATGTTATGCCTTGTCCAGCGATACCTTATCCCGGGATTACCTAATCCAATAATTAGTTTCATCATACCCTAACCCTATAAATTGCTAAGCTGTTATAAGAAACAATTTTCCAGTTCAGCGGTTTAGCAATTTAGCAGTTTAACAGTATAACAATCAGACTGTGTCGTAATGTAGTTGCCTGATTTATCAGGCACAGCATAGAGCGCCCAATAAATTGGGCAACTACAATATATTGTGTATCAAGAAGTGTTATTTAAAAATTAAAACTGCACAGTTTAAAGTTTAAAACTGCACACTCCCCAAGTCCTTAATTTTGTTCTTTTTAAGATAGGTGTCATCCTGAGGGAGCGTAAGCGACCGAAGGAAGTCCTGAGTATTCCCGAAGGGCGACCGA
>JAYELI010000006.1 GCA_034717435.1 Candidatus Omnitrophota bacterium | reverse complement strand
CAGGCTCCGGGTAGAGATTGTAGACTTAATAAAGAATTTTATCAGGCCAAATCTCAATTATAATCAGGAGGAGACAATCCGGCGTAAGCAAGTTGCCACTGACACTACCCAGCCGGTGATGAAATTGATCAGAAAGCATGAATTGATTGTGGGCAACGGACAGATAGTTGTCTCTGAGCAGATAGTCCAGCTCGACGCTCTGGCTAATAAACAGGCTCGTACCCGGTTGCTTTCAACTGGCATGGGGATTAGCCTGATGGTCATTATTTTTATCATTTTAATGGCTGCTTATCTTTATCGCTATGTTCCGAAGTCATATGCGGATAACCAAAGCCTGATTTTAATTTCTTTAATATTATTTTTGATGATAGTGCTTGCCAGGTTAATCAATATGTCTGAGATTTCCAGCTACTTGATTCCGGTAAGTGCTGGTTCAATGCTGATGGCCTTGCTGTTAGAACCAAGGCTGGCGATTATGACGGCAGGAGTGCTGGCGATTTTTACCGGGATTATCTCCGGCAACAGTCTGGAAATAGCTATAGTGGCTTTTGTAGGGGGCATTGTCGGTATTTATTTCATTATTGGAACAAGAAGGAGGTCGCAACTAATAAAGGCCGGGGCGATAGTGGGAGTGGCAAATTTTATCTGCATTATCGGTCTTGGGCTATTAAATAAGATCGATCCCCGGCTGTTTATCAAAGATGGCGCCTGGGGGTTTGGCAGCGGTATGGCCAGTGCAGCAGTAGTCACTATCTTTCTGCCGATATTTGAATATCTGTTCAAGGTCACCACTAATATCAGCTTGCTGGAGCTTTCTGATCTGAATCACCCGGCATTAAGAAAGATGGCTGCCGAGGCGCCGGGCACTTATCATCATTCATTGATAGTCGGAAATCTTGCCGAAGCAGCCAGTGAATCAATCGGGGCTAATTCACTGCTGGCAAGGGTTGCTTCTTATTATCACGATATCGGCAAGATAGAAAAGGCCGAATACTTCAGCGAAAATCAATCCGGAATAAAAGAATCAAAGCATGACAAACTTACCCCGAGTATGTCCAATTTGATTATTCTTAATCATGTCAAAAACGGAGTTGAGCTGGCCGAGAAGTATAAGCTTAATAAGACAATTGTGGATATTATCAAGGAACATCACGGCACCAGCCAGGTGTTTTTCTTTTATAAAAGGGCATTGGAAAAAATGAAGGATGAGCAAGAGCTGGAAGATCTGAGTTTTAGATATCCGGGCCCTAAACCCCAGACCAGGGAATCGGCGATAGTCCTTTTGGCTGATTCTATCGAGGCAGCCTCTCGTTCACTTTCAGACCCGACTCCGGGAAGTATAGAAGGAATGGTTCAAAAGATTATAAATAATAAATTCATCGATGGCCAGCTTGAGGAATGTGAATTGGCGCTGAAAGACCTTCATAAGATCGCCGATAGTTTCAGCCGTGTTCTAATGGGAATATTTCATACCCGGGTGGAATATCCGGAAAAAGATCAAGAACGAAAACCGAAAAAGACAAAGTCGAATGCAAATAACCATAAGGAACCTACAGAGCAAGGTTCGGGTAAACATTAAAGACCTTAAGGAAATAGTAGCCCGGGCCTTAAAGATTGAGGGGAAAGACCAGGCCGAGGTCAGTATTTTACTGGTTGATAATGCCACGATAAAGGACCTGAACCGAAGATACAAGGGTTTGAACCGGGCTACCGATGTTCTGGCGTTCAGCCAGCAGGAAGGCGAAAGCGGGTTTTTAAAAATCAACTCCAACCTGCTCGGCGATGTAGTTGTTTCGATTAATAAGGCCCTGACCCAATCGCGTAAGTATAAACAGTCATTTAAAAAAGAACTTTATTTGTATATAATTCACGGTTGCCTTCATTTATTAGGTTATGACGATATTAATCCTCTATCCAGAAAACGAATGGAGAAAAAGCAGAAGGAGATTCTTAGAAAAATAGAGCTGGAGGGGTTATGTGGATAAAGATAAGAAATAACTTTTTTGCCGGAATAGCGGTGACCTTGCCTTTGCTTATTACCATTTTTGCCTTCAAGTTTATGGTCGTAATAACAAATAACCTTATTTTAAATCCCATCCTGACATTTTTTAAGGCGTACTTACCGGCCGGCGGGGTTATCTACCTTGCATATTTACTCAAAGGTCTGGTCCTGTTGGTGATCCTGGGATTGATTACCCTGATTGGCCTGGCTACCAGAAATATCATTGTCCGGAGATTCTTCTCTTTCTGGGAAGGGTTGCTTTATAGGATACCGGTAGTCAGTAAACTTTATCTGGCTATACGCCAGATAAGCAACGCTTTTTTAATAAGGAATAAGTCCTTACTGCAGAGGGTGGTGCTGTTGGAATATCCCAGGAAAGGAATTTACTCTATCGGCTTTGTGACTTCTGAAAAATACAGGCAGATACAGGAAAAGATCTCTAAGGATGTTGTCAATGTTTTTGTCCCCACTGCGCCTAATCCTACTTCCGGTGTTTTGCTTTTAGCGCCCCGGAAAGAACTGATCGACCTGGATATGTCGATTGAAGAAGGGTTAAAACTGGTAATTTCGGTGGGCTCGGTGATCCCTTCTCAATAAACTGATAAATTGCTAAACTGATAAATTGCCAAACCGTTATAGCGATTTAACCATTTAACAATTTAGCCATTTAACAATATAGCAATATATAGTATGGCGGTTAGAAAAACAGAGGCAATTGTACTCAGAACCCGGGATTTTCGGGAGACCAGTTTAGTCGTAAATTTTTATACCCGGGATTTTGGCAAGATAACCGGATTAATTAAGGGGGTCAGGGCAACCAGGAAAGGTTACACAACCTACCCGCAGTTGTTTAGTCATAACGAGATTGTTTTTTACGAGAAGGTTCATAGCGGTTTGCATGTCGTCAGCCAGTGCGAACTGAAGGATTTTTTCCCGGCTATCCGCGAAAATCTCCGGAAAACAGCTTACGCCAGTTATTTTATCGAACTTATAGACGAGACAAGCCTGGAGCGGGATAAAAACCTTGCTGTATTCAACCTTTTGTTAGGGTCATTGTGCCTGCTTTCAGCCGGGGACATTAAAAAGGTCGTTCATATTTTTGAGATCAAGCTTTTAGAACTGCTGGGGTTGATGCCGGTTTTAGGCCAATGCGTTTATTGTAATAGCAGCTTGAAAGAAAAGGTCAGGTTTAGCCCTGCTTTGGGTGGGTTGCTTTGTAAACAGTGTTTTTTAAAAGACACCAAAGCGATTGATATATTAAAAGGAACCATTGCCTCTTTAGGCTACTTAAGCAAAGTAAGCCTTGAGCAGGCCATTCGCCTTAAACTTACCTGGAAGGTGGAGGAAAACTTAAGCAGGATTTTAAAGGCATTTCTTGATTTTCATTTGGACCGGCCATTGAAGTCAGTGGAATTTCTCAGAAAAATAGAGGAAAGCAAATCATGGCAGAAAGTAAGTTAATGGATAAAGTTGTTTCGCTTTGTAAGCGCCGGGGCTTTATTTTCCCTGGTTCTGATATCTATGGGGGCTTGAGCAACAGCTGGGATTACGGCCCCTATGGGGTAGAGCTTAAGAACAATTTGAAAAAAGCCTGGTGGAAGACAAACGTCCTTAGCCGGAATGAGATTTATGGCATAGATGCAGGGATCCTGATGAATTCGGAAGTCTGGAAAGCCTCGGGCCACATCAAGCAGTTTCATGACTATAAAAGCGATTGTAAATCCTGCCGTAAATTATTCAAGGCCGCTGATCTTAAAAACAAGGATATTTGCCCGGAGTGCGGAGGCAAGTTGACCGAGGCCAGGCCGTTTAATCTTATGTTTAAAACTCACCAGGGTCCGGTAGAAAACAAGACCGGCCTGCTTTATCTTCGGCCCGAAACAGCCCAGGGAATGTTTATTAATTTTTTAAATATCCTTAATACCTTTCATCCCCGGCTTCCCTTTGGTCTGGCTCAGATCGGCAAGGCGTTCAGAAATGAAGTTACCCCGGGCAACTTCATTTTTCGCACGCGGGAGTTTGAACAGATGGAGATAGAATATTTTGTCCGTCCCGGGGATGCCGATAAAAGTTTAAAGGAGTGGATTGAACAAAGGTTTGACTGGTATATAAACCTGGGGATGAAAAAGCAAAATTTACGCAAGCGGGACCACGGTCCTGATGAACTTGCTCATTACGCAGAGGCCTGTACGGATATCGAGTATAATTTTCCGTTTGGCTGGCAGGAACTGGAAGGGATTGCCAACCGGACTGATTTTGATCTGAAGCAGCATTCAAAAGGCTCCGGTAAAAAACTGGAATTTTTTGATGAACTGTCCAAGGAGAGGTTCTATCCTTACATAATCGAACCGTCCGGCGGGGTGGACAGATCAATACTGGCATTTTTGGTAGATGCCTATCATGAGGAAGAAGTAAAAGGCAAAAAGAGGGTATTTTTGAGTTTGAATAAGGATCTTGCCCCGCTCAAAGTAGCAGTTTTACCGTTGCTTAAGAACAGGCCCCGGGTTGTAAATCTGGCCCGGAATGTCGCCGCTGAGCTTAAAAATTATTTTCAGACTGTCTATGATGATACAGCAGCTATCGGTAAGCTTTATCGCCGTCAGGACGAAGTAGGAACGCTGTATTGCCTGACGGTTGATGTAGAAAGCCTGGAGGACCGAAAAATTACCGTACGCGATAGAGATACCATGAAACAGGACAGGGTAGCGGTTGACAGAGTAAAAGAATACCTGCAGGAAAAGCTGAATTGCTAAATGGCTAAATTGTTATAACAGTTTAACAATTTAACAGTTTATCAGTTTATCAATTTAACAATTTAATAAAAAAAGGAGGAGTAAGGAAATGACGAAAAAATACGTTTATTTTTTTGGAGGAGGAAGCGCAGAGGGAAATTCCGGGATGAAAAATCTTTTGGGCGGCAAGGGCGCTAATTTAGCGGAAATGGCTAATTTAAAACTGCCTGTGCCGGCTGGTTTTACTGTTACTACTGAGGTATGCACGGCTTGTTATCAGAATAACGGCACTTATCCTGAGAGACTGGAGCAGGAAGTACTTGATAATCTGGCTAAGATGGAACAGGTAATGGGCGCAAAGTTTGGGGATAACCAAAACCCGCTGTTGGTTTCAGTAAGGTCAGGGGCCAGAGTATCAATGCCCGGAATGATGGATACGGTTTTGAATATCGGGCTTAATGACCAAACCTTAAAAGGATTGATCTTTCAGACCAACAATCCCCGTTTAGCTTATGACAGCTACAGAAGATTTATCCAAATGTACTCCGACGTAGTTCTAGAGATAGAAAAGTCTAAATTTGAATCTATACTTGAAACAAAGAAAAAAGAAAAGAAAATAAACCTTGACACTGAACTTATAGCCGATGACCTCGCAGACCTGGTGGTTAAGTTTAAAAAGGTGGTTAATGAGGAGACCGGCATGCCTTTTCCCGAAGAGCCGCTCAAACAGCTCTGGGGAGCGATCGACGCAGTATTTCGTTCCTGGAATACAAAAAGAGCTATTAGCTACCGCAAGATTAACAATATCCCCAATGACTGGGGAACAGCAACCAATGTCCAGGCAATGGTTTTCGGTAATATGGGTGATGATTCGGCTACCGGAGTTGCCTTTACCCGGGATCCCTCGACCGGAGAAAATATTTTTTACGGAGAATATTTAATAAATGCCCAGGGAGAAGATGTGGTGGCCGGAATCAGGACTCCGCATCCCCTTAATAAGGACCAAAAGACAGAAGCCATGCTTACGTCTTTGGCGGAGGAGATGCCTGATGTTTATCACAAGCTTGAAGGCGTAAGAAAAATGCTTGAACAGCATTATCGTGATACCCAGGACATCGAGTTTACTATTCAAAAAGGAAAGCTCTGGATGCTCCAGACCAGAACCGGCAAACGCACTGCTCAATCTGCTCTCAAGATCGCTTTAGATATGGAACAAGAAGGTTTAATTGACAAGTATGAGGCGATTTCCAGGATAATACCTGAGCAGTTGGACCAACTGCTCCACCGGACATTTGACCCTAAGGCCAAAAAAGAAATAGTGGCCAAAGGACTTTCTGCTTCTCCGGGCGCAGCCAGCGGCAAAGTAGTATTTTCTGCTGACCAGGCCGCAGAGCAGGAAGAAAAAGGTGAAAAGGTAATCCTGGTTCGCACTGAGACCTCGCCCGAGGATATTCACGGGATGGTAGCGGCTCAGGGGATCTTGACCAGCCGGGGCGGGATGACATCCCACGCAGCTGTTGTGGCCCGGGGCATGGGTAAGTGCTGTGTGGCAGGCTGTGAAGCAATCAAGATAGATTATGATAAAGAGCAGTTTAAGGCGAAGGATACTTTTGTTAAAAAAGGAGATTATATTTCAATAGACGGCTCTACCGGCGAGGTGATGCTGGGAGAGGTAGCCAGCGTCGATTCAGAGATAACCCGGGTTGTAAAAGGCGAACTTTCTCCTGAAAAGTCCAGTCTCTATGGATATTATGCGAAACTGGTGGGGTGGATCGATGAGATCAAGACTTTAGGCGTGCGGACGAATGCGGATACGCCTCAAGATGCTAAACTGGCTCGTGATTTCGGGGCAGAGGGTATTGGGCTTACCCGGACCGAACACATGTTTTTTGGAGAAGACAGGCTTCCTTTGGTCCAGGCAATGATCCTGGCCGAGGATGAACAAACCAGAATAAAGACAGCAGATAAGTTACTTCCCTTGCAAAAGCAGGATTTTAAGGGCATACTTAAGGCAATGGATGGATTGCCGGTGATTATCAGGCTGCTGGACCCGCCGTTACATGAGTTTTTACCCCGGCATGATGAGCTGTTGGTTGAAGTTACCCGGTTAAAAGCTGTTCAGGCAGATCAGAAGAAGATTGAAGAACTGCAGGACATGTTGGCCAAGGTTAATAATCTGCGGGAAAATAATCCGATGCTTGGGCATCGGGGATGCCGGTTAGGGATAACCTTTCCCGAAGTGTATAAGATGCAGGTAAAGGCTATTTTTGAGGCAGCAGTAGAACTGGTAAAAGAAGGTTTTAATCCTGTGCCGGAAGTAATGATTCCTCTGGTCAGTCATGTCAACGAACTTAAAATTACCAGGAAGGATGCAGAACAGGTTGCTACCGAGGTAATATCCCAGGCCGGAGTAGAATTAAAATATATGATCGGGACCATGATCGAGCTTCCCCGGGCTGCCCTGACTGCTGATCAGATCGCTGTTGAAGCAGAATTTTTCTCTTTTGGCACTAATGACCTTACCCAGACCACGTTTGGGTTCAGCAGGGATGATATAGAAGGAAAATTTTTACCGGTATACATTGACAAGGCTGTTTTAAAAAACAATCCGTTTGCAGTGCTGGACAGGCCGGGTGTCGGAGAGCTGATGAAGATCGCTATTAGCAAAGGCCGTAAGACCAGGCCGGATTTAGAAGTGGGTATCTGCGGTGAGCACGGAGGGGAACCCTCATCGGTTGAATTCTGTCATCAAACAGGCATGGATTATGTAAGCTGTTCGCCTTACCGGGTTCCTATCGCCAGGTTGGCAGCTGCTCAGGCAGCGTTAAATAATAGTTAGCCAGTCAACCAGTCAGCGAGTTAGCCGGTGCCGGCGGACAAACATTGGCCCGATAAATTAGGCAGCTACAAACAATGGTATAATGTTTGTAATAGACGATTGTAGTTTGCCGATTTATCGGCAAGTGAGGTAATTAGCGCTTAAAAAAGGAGTGTTACAATGACCAAGGTCAAATTATACGATACCACATTGAGGGACGGCTCCCAGGGAGAGGGCATATCTTTTTCAGTTGAAGATAAACTGAATATTGTCCGGAAGCTGGACTTGCTGGGTATTCACTATATCGAAGGTGGTTGGCCCGGCTCAAACCCCAAAGATATGCAGTTCTTTTCTCAGGTTAAGAAGCTTAATCTGAAAAATTCCAAAATAACTGCTTTTGGCAGTACCCGAAGGCCACAGAGCAAGGCAAGTGCTGATCCTAATATAAAAGCCCTGCTTAAGACCGGAACAAACGTGGTAACAATATTCGGAAAAAGCTGGAACCTGCATGTCAAAGATATTCTTCGTACGACCCTGAAAGAAAATCTGAAAATGATCAAAGATACCGTCAGTTATCTGTCTGGAAAAGGGCTGGAAGTGATCTACGATGCCGAGCATTTTTTTGATGGTTATCAGGCCAATCCATCTTACAGCCTGGATACATTGCTGGCTGCTCAGGAGGCAGGTTGCCGGACAATAGTTCTCTGCGATACTAACGGCGGTATGATTACTTCCCGGCTGAGGGAAATCATAACTGATGTGATTTCAATGGTTAATGTCCCGCTGGGGATCCATACCCATAATGATAGCGGAATGGCTGTGGCTAACAGTATCGCTGCCTGCCAAAGCGGTTGCCGGCACGTGCAGGGAACCATTAATGGCTATGGCGAGCGCTGCGGAAACGCTAATCTTTGTTCAGTCATCCCAAATTTAAAACTAAAGATGGATTTAGATTGCATATCTGATAAAAAATTGAAAGACTTGACCGAAGTAGCAAGGTTTGTGGCAGAAACGGCTAATATGGTTCTGGAAAATAATCAGCCTTTTGTCGGCAAAAGCGCGTTTAGCCATAAAGGCGGGATCCATGTTAATGCAGTTATGAAAAAGCCGTTGAGTTATGAACATATTGAACCATCCAGGGTAGGGAACAAAAGAAGAATGCTTATCTCTGAGCTTTCCGGCCAAAGCAATGTTTTGATTAAAGCCAAGCAGATGGAGATAGATTTACAGAAAGGGACACCCCAGACAAAAAAAATATTGAACCTGCTTCAGGACCTGGAACACAAAGGCTATCAATTTGAGGCAGCTGAAGCCTCATTCGAGCTGTTAATGAAAAAAGCCCTGGCTAAGTATAAAAAATTCTTTGAGCTGGAAGGCTTCAAAGTGCTGGTTGAAAAGAAAAACAACAAATTAATTTCAGAAGCGACCATAAAGCTTAAAGTGAAAGGAGTAGTCGAACATACAGCGGCTGAAGGAGATGGCCCGGTTAATGCGTTAGATAAGGCGCTTCGAAAAGCATTGTCCGGATTTTACCCGGCTCTTAGCCAGATGCATCTTTCAGACTTTAAAGTCAGGGTATTGAACGCTGAAACAGGGACTGCTGCCAAAGTAAGGGTGCTTATTCAGTCCCAGGACTCTAAAGACAGTTGGTCAACAGTAGGCGTGCACGAAAATATCATTGAAGCCAGCTGGCAGGCGCTGGTAGATTCAGTTGAGTACAAGCTGTTAAAAAATAAAGCATGAATGAGATCCCTAAAATTTACGACTCAAAACAGGTTGAGGAAAAATGGTATAAAATATGGGAAGAAAAGGGGTTTTTCCAGCCTAAAATTGACCTTTCCAAAAAACCTTTTACAGTAGTTATCCCTCCGCCTAATGTCACCGGCATCCTTCATATCGGCCATGCCCTTAACAACATTTTACAGGATATCCTGATTAGATGGCAAAGAATGAACGGGGTTCCAGCGCTCTGGGTTCCAGGGACAGATCATGCCGGTATTGCCACCCAGAATGTGGTTGAAGAAAAACTGCGCCAGAAAAACCTGAAACGCCAGGACCTGGGAAGGGAAAAGTTTTTGGAAGAAATCTGGCAGTGGAAGACCAGGCATGGCGGAACCATTATCGAACAACTCAAAAAATTAGGATGCTCCTGCGATTGGTCAAGGGAAAGGTTTACCTTAGACCAGGGGCTTTCCCAGGCAGTACAGCAGGCATTTATCCATCTTTATAATAAGGGATTGATTTACCGGGGCAGTTTTATAGTTAACTGGTGCCCGAGATGCCAGACCGCGCTTTCTAATGAAGAAGTCCAGCATGAAGATAAGCAGGGGAATCTTTACTATATAAGATATCCGTTTAAATCTGTCGGCCAGTCGTCCAGTCAGCCAGCCTGGACCGGCAGGTCGGCGGACTATGTTACTGTAGCTACTACCCGGCCCGAGACCATGTTGGGAGATACGGCCGTGGCAGTCAATCCCAAAGATAAAAGGTATAAGAAATTTATTGGCAAGAAATTGATATTGCCGGTTATAAATAAAGAATTAGAAATAATAGCCGACCAAATGGTCGACCCCGAATTCGGGACCGGCGCAGTTAAAATAACACCTTGCCACGACCCGAACGACTACGAGATTTCCCTGCGGCATTGTCTTAAAGGGGTAGTGGTGATGAATCCCGATGGAACCATGAATTCTAATGCCGGAAAATATCAGGGGATGGATCGGTTTGGATGCCGGGAAGTCCTTTTAGCGGACTTAAAAGAAAAGGGCCTGGTCGAAAAAGTTAAGCTTCATCAGCATTCGATAGGCCATTGCTACCGCTGTCATACCATGATCGAACCGTTCTTTTCCGAGCAGTGGTTTGTTAAGATGAAACAGCTGGCCCAGCCGGCTATCCAGGTGGTTAAGCAGGCTAAGATCAAGTTTTACCCCGGCCGCTGGACCAAGGTTTATTTAAACTGGATGGATAACATCAAGGATTGGTGTATTTCAAGACAGATTTGGTGGGGCCACCGGCTCCCAGTCTGGTTCTGCCGGGATTGCTATCAAAAATATTTGTCCCGGCGCCTGGCCAAAGAAATCGATCTTCCTTTACAGATCAGCGATAAGCAGGCAGGGATTATAGTCAGCCAGACCAAGCCTTCCAAATGCCCGAAGTGCGGATCGGTAAATTTAAAGCAGGACGAAGATGTATTGGATACCTGGTTTTCTTCCTGGCTCTGGCCGTTTTCAACCCTGGGCTGGCCGAATGATACAGAGGATTTAAAATATTTTTATCCGACTTCTGTTCTGGTTACCGGGTATGAGATTATATTTTTCTGGGTGGCGCGGATGATCATGGCCGGGATAGAATTTACCGGCCGGATCCCGTTTGAGCAAATATACATTCACGGTATTGTCAGGGACAAGACAGGCACAAAGATGAGCAAGTCTCTGGGAAATGTGGTAGACCCCCTGGATATAATCAAGGAATTCGGGACCGACAGCCTGCGATTTAGTATTATTTCTTCTGTTGCTGCCGGCCAGGATGTATTTTTATCCAAAGAAAGATTTATTGTAGGAAGAAACTTTTCCAACAAGATCTGGAATGCGGCCAGGTTTATCCTGATCAACATAGGAAGCCTTAAACAGGCGGATCCCAAGCTGTTTAGTAAGACAAGTTTTAACCTGGCGGATAAATGGATATTATCCCGGCTTAATAAAACCGTTAAACTGGTAAACGGCTCTTTGAAAAATTATAGGTTCAGCGAGGCAGCCAATGTCATTTATGAATTCTTCTGGCATGAGTTTTGCGATTGGTATTTGGAATTGGTGAAGCCTCTTGACTCGAAACCCGAAATTACCCGGGCTGTTCTTTGCCATGTCCTCGAAGCTTCTATGCGGCTCCTGCATCCTTTTATGCCGTTTATCACTGAGGAGGTCTGGCGGAAATTTTCTGATCAGCAGGGTTCTATTATGACTGCATCCTGGCCGGAAGTTAACAGGGGATTGTTGGACGATAAGGCAGAGGCGGATATGGGAATTATTATTGATGAGATTACAGGGTTGAGGAATATCCGCGCTGAATGGAATATACCCCCGTCTAAAAAAGTAGATCTGGTAATTTCAACTCCGGTTAAGTATCAGTCTGTTTTAAAAAACAATTCATCTTGGTTTAAGGACCTGGCTGGAGTGGGAAATCTGAAGATCGCGGCAAAGATCGGCCGGCCGGACAATACAGTAACTGTGGTAGTGAAAGGTATTGAAAATTATGTGGTCCTTAAGGGAGCAATCGATCTGAAAAAAGAAAAGAAGCGGCTTTCTAAACAAATCGAGGAATTTAACGGAAGATTAAACAGGATCCAGGGTAAATTAAAAAATAAATCTTTTATCAGCAAGGCGCCTAAGGAAATAGTAAAGAAACAAAAGTTACAGGAAAAAGACCTTTCAGCCAGGCTGAAGATAATAAAGCAGCATTTGAGCGAAGTAATTGGAGAATAGATGCGGATTGAACGTAAAAAGGTGATTTCTCTTATTAAGAGGTCTTTGGCCGAGGATATCGGCAGGGGCGATATTACCAGCAGGTTTTGCCTGTCTGAGAATATGAAACTTAAGGCTGAAATCGTTTTTGAAAAAAAGGGGATAGTCTGCGGCCTGGATCTGGCTGGCTGGATTTTTAAGCTGGTAAATGAGAAGATCAGGTTTAAACCTCTTTTTGCTGATGGAACAAAGCTCAGAGCCGGAAGAATAGCGGCCAGGTTAGACGGCCCCGGCCGGTCGATCCTAACAGCCGAGAGGACGGCATTGAATTTTTTAGGCCATCTCTCAGGCATAGCTACCCAAACCTCAAGGTTTGCTGAAAAGGTAACGGCTTATAAGGCAAGGATTATGGATACGCGAAAGACCCTTCCTGGTTTAAGATACCTGGAAAAATACGCTGTCAGGACCGGCGGAGGCTATAATCATCGAATGGGGCTTTATGATCAGGTTTTGATAAAAGACAATCACTTGCTGGCTGCGGGTTACGGGCCGCAAGCCGCAAATTTAAGGGATTTGATAAAAAGAGCGAAAAAAAAGAGGCCTAAAGGTTTAAAAGTAGAAATTGAAGTTGAAAATTTAAAAGAATTTAAACAGGCCTTAACAGCAGGCCCGGATATAATTATGTTGGATAATATGCCTTTGAAGGATATTAAAAAAGCAGTTATTCTTAGAAAGCGATTGCCAAAATTAGAGGTTTCCGGCAATGTTTCTCTTGAGAATGTGCGCCAGATCGCCGCCACCGGCGTAGATATGATTTCTATCGGTTCTCTTACCCATTCGGCTAAGTCAATAGACCTGTCTTTAAAAATTTATAGATGATTTACGATCCGTTTCAGCAAAAAGCAATCGATTACATAAACAGCGGTTACTCGGTCATAGTATCTGCGCCGACCGGGGCTGGAAAGACCGTAATTGCCGAGCACGTAATAACCGATTGCCTGGCCAAAGACAAGGGCGTGATTTACACCGCAC
Source organism: Candidatus Omnitrophota bacterium (assembly GCA_034717435.1). Classification (NCBI taxonomy): domain Bacteria; kingdom Pseudomonadati; phylum Candidatus Omnitrophota; species Candidatus Omnitrophota bacterium. The sequence continues at coordinate 6,069 of JAYELI010000006.1, read as the reverse complement.
CGATAAAAGCCCTTTCAAACCAGAAGTTCAGGGATTTTCGGGAAATATATCAGGATAAAATCGGGATTTTGACCGGTGACGTGAGTATTAATAACTCTGCCCCGGTGTTGATTATGACCACCGAGATATTCCGCAATAAAATCCTGGAAGAAAACCAGGGGCTAAAACGGTTTTCCTGGATAATTTTTGACGAGGTCCATTACCTTGACGATTATGAACGCGGTTCTGTCTGGGAAGAATCGCTGATATTTTTTCCCCGGCATATGAAACTGCTCGCGCTTTCAGCGACTATCCCTAATATTGATCAACTGAAAAAATGGATAGGGTCAATTCATAATATGCCATTGGAGGTGGTCAAGGAGGACAAACGGCCGGTGCCTCTGCATTTTTTCTATCAGTGCCGGGGGAGAATTTTTGATAACTTAAAAGAGGTTGAAAAAATAGGATACAAGTTCGGCCGGTCATATCCTTACCCTAAAGTCCGCCCCTCCTCGGTTATCAGGCATATTCAGGAAAATGACCGGCTTCCCTGCATATATTTTGTCTTTGGCCGCCGCCGGGCCGAGTATCTTGCCGGGGAGCTCAGGGACTTTGATTTTTTGAGCCCGGATGAAAAAAACAAGATCAAAGATCTGTTTTCTCTGCTTTGCAGAAGGTTCAACCTTAGCGCTGAAAAAAGCGCAGTAGAGATTTTGCCTCTGGTTAAAAGAGGTATTGCCTTTCACCATGCCGGGATGCTCCCTACATTAAAAGAGGTTATTGAGCGCCTGTTTACCAGCCGGTTGATAAAAGTAATATTTACAACCGAGACATTTGCCTTAGGGATAAATATGCCGGCCCGCACAGTTGTCTTCGATAATTTAAGGAAGTTCTACGGCCACTTTCGTAAAAACTTAAAGACCCGCGATTTTTACCAAATGGCCGGCAGGGCCGGCAGGAGAAGTATAGACCAAGAGGGCTTTGTTTACAGCATAGTAAAACCCCGTTTTGTCGTATTTCCAGAGCTGAACAGGATCGTTTACGGCAGGCCGGAGGAAGTCCGCAGTCAATTCAATATCTCTTATGCCGCAATTTTGAATCTTTATACAAATTACGGAGAAAGAATTCTTGAGATCTATTCTTTGTCATTCCATTATTTTCAGGCAAAACCATTTGTCAAAAGAATAGCCCGGCAGTTGCTGCAATCCAAACTGAGGATCTTGAAAGAATTTGGGTATATAAGAAAAAATAAACTAACCGGCAAAGGTATTTTCGCCGCTAAAATTTACGGATACGAGCTGGCCCTTTCTGAACTTTACCAGAAAGGGGTACTTTTGAAACTTTCAGAAATAGAATTGGCTATAGTCTGCGTTGCCCTGGTGTTTGAGCCGAAAAGGGAAGCCGGAAAGCCTCAGCTCTCAAAAAGGACGAGGTCATTAGAGGCAATAACCGGCAAGATTACAAGCAGTATCCAGCAGACAGAAAAAAGGCTCAAGATAAGGCCCCTGACTAAAAAATATTTTTATCATCTTTCCCCGTGTATTAAAGCCTGGATGCGCAAAGAGAGCTTTGACCGGTTGTTTTCTTATACCGACGTGGATGAGGGGGAGCTGATCCGGTATTTTCGAATGGCTGTTCAGATACTCCGTGAACTTCTTGAAACACCCTTGTCTGAATTGATCAAACCAAAGATTGAAAAAGCAATAGCCCTGATAAACCGCGGCGTAATAGATGCCGAGAAACAGTTAAGGCTTTAGGGGTGTCTCCGGCGTCATTCCCCGGCTTGACCGGGGAATTCAGAAAGCGGGCCAGTGGCTGGTGCGGGGTGTGGTGGAGTTTGAACTTTAGGCTGAAGCGTCTTTTTGCTGGCAGATCTGGATAAAGTGAGGTTGAAAAATGCTTATCGGCAATAAGATCTGTTGTTATAAAAATGTAACTTCTACTAATGATATTGCCTACCGGTTGGCAAAACAAGGCAAGAAAGAAGGCTTGGTAGTGTTGGCAGAGTATCAATCTGAAGGCAGGGGAAGGCTTGGCCGCAGGTGGATTTCGCCGGCAGGTAAGTCAATACTGTTTTCGTTTATATCCCGGCCGCCTCTTTTAGCCAAAGACATCTCTGGGTTTACCCGGCAGATCGCTGTGGCAGTAGCCAGGGCCATAAACAAAACTACCGGGCTTCGGCCCAGATTTAAATGGCCGAATGACCTTATGCTGGATAATAAAAAAGTAAGCGGTATCCTGACCCGGATGAGCACCAAATCCAACAAAACAGAGTTTGTTATTGCCGGAATAGGGATAAACGTTAATATTGATCCCGGCCAGCTGGTTAAAGGGGCAACTTCTCTGAAACGTGAATTAGGCAGAAGCCTTAGCCGTCCGAGGCTGGTTAGAGCGATGTTAGATGAGTTGAACAAAGAATATCTGCGGATTAAGAAGTCAGGAGATTAAAAATGCTGTTGGCTATTGATATAGGCAATACTACGGTAAGGTTTGGGTTATTTAAAGGAAAAAAATTAGTCAAGCACTGGTGGAAACCGGCTTCTTCATTGAAAAAGGGACGGTCTCTTGCATCCTGCAGCAAATTAAGATCCAAAGTCTCAGGAATAATTATCTCTTCTGTGGTGCCCGGTCTATTGGCTGGGGTAAAGAGAAAGCTGAGCCGGATTTTTGGTCTAACTATTTTGGTTGTTGGCTGTAACATAGATTCCGGGATAACAAATCTATATCATAAGCCCAAACAGGTCGGATCTGACCGGTTGGTTAATGCAAGAGCCGGCTGGCATCTTTACAAATGTCCGCTGATTATTGTTGATTTTGGAACAGCGATCACCTTTGATGTTGTTTCTAAAACAGGCCGGTATTTGGGAGGCATCATTGCTCCGGGAGTAGAGCTTTCCCTGGAGGCCTTGTCTAAAAAGGCGGCTTTACTCCCCCGGATCAAATTATCCAGGCCCGGGACCCTGGTCGGTAAAACTACCAGCCAGAGCATGGCCTCAGGCTTTATTTTTGGATTTAGTTCTCTTTGCGACGGGATAATCTATAGGATAAAAAAGAGATACCGCCTGAATTTTTCAGTGATAGCCACCGGCGGCGGGGCAGGGATTATTGCGCCTTTTTGTAAAAACATAGATCGGGTTAATTCAGGGCTGACTCTCCAGGGGTTGAGGATAATCTATCAGCAGGGAACGAAAATAGACAAAAAGGGCAGAATTATAGAGGAAACAAAAGAAAAAAGGTAATATCAATTGCTTACAGCCCTAAGCGAACCTTGATTTCTTTAATACAATGGTATATATTTTAGCACTCATTAACATAGAGTGCCAAAATCTCAAACGTAAAAAGGAGGATGAAAGATATGGCAAAGCAAATGTTGTTTGACGAAGAAGCGCGCAGAAAGGTTAAAGAGGGTGTAGATAAGTTATCCGAAGCAGTAAAAGTGACTCTCGGGCCTAAAGGCAGGAATGTGGTTTTAGATAAGAAATTCGGTTCTCCCACGATCACCAAGGACGGGGTGACGGTAGCTAAAGAGATCGAGCTGGAAGATCCCTATGAAAACATGGGTGCCCAATTGGTCAAAGAGGTTTCTTCCAAGACCAGTGATATAGCTGGAGACGGAACTACCACTGCTACTATCCTTGCCCAGGCAATATTCAGGGAAGGAATGAAGAACGTGACTGCCGGTGCAAATCCAATGGCCGTAAAAAGAGGTATAGAAAAAGCTGTTGAGGAAGTTGTTGATTATTTGGAGGAGATAAAAAAACCAGTAAAAGATAAAAGAGAAATTGCCCAGGTCGCGGCTATCGCTGCAAACAATGACCATGAAGTGGGTGGTTTTATCGCTGATGCCATGGAAAAGGTCGGCAAGGACGGGGTTATTACAGTAGAAGAGGCCAAGACCATAAAGACGCACCTTGATGTGGTTGAAGGGATGCAGTTTGATCAAGGGTATCTGTCACCTTATTTTGTTACTGACTCTGAAAGAATGGAAGTTGTTTTACAGGACCCTTATATTTTGATCCATGAAAAGAAAATCTCAGCAATGAAGGATATGATTCCTCTGTTGGAAGGTATTGCCAAATCCGGTAAACCGCTTTTGATTATCGCTGAAGAGATCGAAGGAGAGGCGCTGGCCACTTTGGTGGTTAACAAGCTTAGGGGAACCCTGACCTGTGCGGCAGTAAAAGCCCCGGGATACGGGGACCGGCGCAAAGCAATGCTGGAAGATATAGCGGTTCTTACCGGCGGACAGGCAATCTCAGAAGATTTGGGGATAAAATTGGAAAATGTAGGCCTGAAAGACCTGGGCCGCGCCAAGAGGGTTATTGTAGATAAGGAAAACACCATTGTTATTGAAGGTGCGGGAAAAAATTCTGATGTCCAAGGCCGCATTGCCCAGATCAAAAGGCAGATTGAGGAATCGGATTCTGACTATGATAAAGAAAAATTTCAGGAAAGATTAGCCAAGTTATCCGGCGGCGTGGCAGTAATTAATGTAGGCGCTGCTACTGAGACCGAGATGAAGGAAAAAAAGGCCAGGGTTGAAGATGCGCTTCACGCCACCCGGGCAGCGGTTGAAGAAGGCATAGTGCCTGGTGGAGGGGTTTGTTATCTTAAGGCGATATCAACGCTTAATGATTTGAAAGTTGGGGATGATGACGAGGCAGTTGGAGTTAGGACTATTAAAAAGGTATTAGAAGAGCCGATAAGGCAGATAGCCAATAATGCCGGGTGTGATGCTTCGGTAGTTGTGCAAGAAGTAAGAAACAGCAAACAGAAAAATTATGGTTATGATGCCTTAAAAGCTAAGTATGTGGATATGCTGCAAGCAGGAATTGCTGATCCTAAGAAAGTAAGCAGGACAGCTCTTCAAAACGCAGCCAGTATAGCCGGTCTTCTGATAACGACCCAGACCTTGGTAACAGATATTCCGGAAAAGGAAAAAGCAAGCCCGATGATGCCCCCTGGCGGTGGAATGCCTCCCGGAGGCGGAATGGGGATGTATTAAACTACTAAATTGCTGTACTGTTATGTTATTTAATTTAACAGTTTAGCCAGAGCAAGATAACCGGTTAGCAGTTTGTGACCATTTAGCAGTTTAACAATTTAATAAGGAGGAATAGGGTATGAATCTCAGGCCGTTGGGCGATAAGATAATAATCAAGGTTTTGAAGTCAGAAGAAAAGACAAAAGGAGGTATAGTATTGCCGGATACTGCCAAGGAAAAACCCCAGCAAGGCAAGGTTGTGGCCGTGGGAAACGGCCGGGTGCTGGAGAACGGCAAGATTATGCCTTTGGAGGTTAAAAAGAACAGCAAAATACTATTTGGCAAATATTCCGGGGACGAAGTAAAAGTAGATGTGGAAGAATATCTGATTATCCGGGAAAGCGATGTACTGGCGATCATAGAGTAATGCCGCATGTTTCGCAGCGCATAAAAAATAGCCCTTCTCAAAGGGCTATTTTTTTTAATGTTATCTACGAATTAAAAGTGCACAGTTTAAAGTTTAAAACTGCACACCCCTTAAGTCCTTAATTTTGTTCTTGTTAAGATAGGTGTCATCCTGAGGGAGCGTAAGCGTAGGTGTCATCCTGAGGGAGCGTAAGCGTAGGTGTCATCCTGAGGGAGCGTAAGCGACCGAAGGATCTCATAAAACCGTGTTTTCTGAGATTCTTCGGCCTTCGGCCTCAGAATGACCTTTTTAGCGTTATTATTTTTAATTTCGGTTAAGGTGTGCACTTTTAAAACTTAAATCGTCTAAAAACTGTGCACTTTTAATTTTTAAATAACAGGCTATTTTTTTAATTGACACTGCGGGGGAAATGCTATATTATTAGGGTAATTTCGTAATGCGTTATGCGTCGTGCGTATAAACTAAAAGCAAAATAAAAAGATACAACGTACTATTTTAAAAGAAGTTAATTATATAGCTAATAAGAAAGAAAAGCAGTTGTCGAAAACGCATAACGCAATACGCACGACGCACAACGAAGTGAGGAGGTATGCGGTGGGAATGTGGGTTGGACGAGGAAGAAAAGCCAGACGTTGTTACGGGTTTGACGAAATTGCATTGGTGCCCGGTGCAGTAACCG
>JAYELI010000005.1 GCA_034717435.1 Candidatus Omnitrophota bacterium | reverse complement strand
TCTGAGGCCGAAGGCCGAAGAATCTCAGAAAACACGGTTTTATGGGAGATCCTTCGGTCGCCCTTCGGGAATACTCAGGACTTCCTTCGGTCGCTTACGCTCCCTCAGGATGACACCTATCTTAAAATGATCTTTTATGGTAATCTTCGACGGCTGATTTTAGAGCTTCTTCGGCCAATACTGAACAATGCATTTTTGCCGGAGGAAGCCCGCCCAGGGCCTCGGCTACCGCCCGGTTGGATATTTTCAGCGCTTCGTTCACCCTCTTGCCCTTTACCAATTCAGTAATCATAGAGCTTGTCGCTATGGCTGCCCCGCAGCCAAACGTCTTAAACTTTACGTCTGTAATAACATTATCTTTCACCTTGATGTAAAGCTCCATTACATCTCCGCATACAGAACTGCCTACATGGCCGACGCCATCGGGATTTTTTATTTCTCCCGCGTTTCGGGGATTCCGGAAATGTTCCATTACTTTTTCGCTGTAATTCTGCATTATTTTTTCTTTGTTTTATATAACGGCGACATAGAACGAAGCTTACCTACTATTTTGGGTAATACTTCCAGGACATAGTTTATCTCTTCTTCTTTGGTATATCTACCAAGAGTAAATCGCAGCGAACCATGGGCTAATTCATGCGGCAGCCCCAGAGCCAGCAAAACATGAGAAGGATCAAGAATCGAAGATGCGCAGGCAGAACCCGTAGAGCAGGCAATTCCTTCCAGATCTAAATTTAAAACCATTGATTCGCCCTCGATGTATTTCACAGAGACATTTACATTGTTAGGCAGTCTTTTTGCGGGATGTCCGTTTAACCTGGTGCGGCCTATATTATCCAGAACTCCCCTGATAAGTTTGTCCCGTAAGGAAATTAATCTTTTCTCTTCCCGGCCGATCTTTTCTCCGGCCAGCTCGACTGCCCTGCCGAACCCTACAATCCCCGCAACATTGCGGGTGGATGCCCGGCGGTCATTTTCTTGATCACCTCCGTGCATAAACGGAAGGATCTTTGTCCCCTCTCTGACATACAATGCCCCTACCCCCTTTGGCCCATATAATTTGTGGGCTGAACAGCTTAATAAATCCAGATTAAGCTGATCTACATTAACCGGAAGATGGCCAAAGGTCTGTACTGCATCCGTATGAAAATGGATTTCTTGCTCTTTGGCAATTTTCCCGATCTCTTTAATCGGCTGGATCACCCCTATTTCATTATTGGCGTGCATAACCGAAATTAATATGGTTTTATCCGTTATTGCTCTTTTTAGATCCTGAAGGTCAACCAATCCATACCGGTCTACCTTTAAATAAGTAACCTTAAATCCCTGTTTTTCTAAAAATTTACATGGTTTTGTTATCGCATGGTGTTCAATTGCAGAGATAATCAAATGATTGCCTTTACTTTTATTTGCATCAGCGATCCCTTTCAAGACAAAATTATTGCTTTCTGTTCCTCCGCTGGTAAAAATAATTTCTTCCGGTTTTGCTCCTAAAAATAAAGCAACGGTCTTTCTTGCCTGCTCAACCGCTGATCTTGCCTCCCGGCCAAAAGAATGAAGGCTGGAAGCATTGCCAAATCTCTCGGTAAAATACGGCGACATCGCTTTTATTACTTCGGGATCGGCAGGCGTAGTGGCTGCATAGTCAAGGTATATTCTTTTCATCTTTAACCCCCTGCCTTTTTAAACAAATCTGTCGAGAGATATCTCTCTCCTGTATCCGGAAAAATCACAACAATTAATTTATTATTATTTTCCGCTTTTTTAGCTATTTGAATAGCAGCCCAGGCTGCTGCGCCGGAAGAAATACCCGCAAACAATCCTTCCTTTTTGGCCAGGCTCCTGGCGGTTTCAGCAGCATCTTCATTATTTACCTGAACCACCTGGTCCACTAAGTCCATTTTTAAAACACCGGGGACAAATCCAGCGCCAATGCCCTGGATCTTATGCGGCCCTGGTTCCCAGCCGGAAAGAACCGCTGAACCGGCAGGTTCAACAGCAACTATTTTGACTCCAGGCTTTCTTTTTTTAACCAGCTGGGCTATTCCTGTAATCGTTCCTCCGGTGCCTACTCCGGCAACTACAACATCCACCCTGCCTTCGGTGTCGTTCCAGATTTCTTCAGCAGTGGTTTTACGATGGATCTCCGGATTAGCCGGATTTTTAAACTGCTGAGGAACAAAATATCGAGGGTTGCTTCCTGCTAATTCCTCTGCCTTTTTTACCGCACCATTCATCCCTTCGCTGCCCGGGGTAAGGATCAATTCAGCGCCAAGGGCTTTAAGCAGGTTTCTCTTCTCAAGACTCATTGTATCAGGCATGGTAAGAACAAGCCTATAACCTTTTACAGCGCAGACAAAAGCAAGAGCAACCCCGGTATTGCCGCTGGTAGGCTCAAGGACAATTGTGTCTTTTTTAATAAGCCTGTCTCTTTCGGCAGTCTCGATCATACTCAGGCCTATCCTGTCTTTAATACTGGAAAGCGGGTTGAAAAATTCCAATTTAGCCGCGATAGTAGCTTTTAATCCCAAAGCCACCCTGTTTAACTTCACCATTGGTGTATTACCCACTAACCCGGTCACATCATCTGCTATCTTCGCCATTGTCATGCCTCCATAACTTAAAAAATCTCTTTCTATTTTTCTAAGTTATTAAATGCTGTAGGTGGGAGAATATTTTCCATTTTTCCTTTGCCTTTCAGCCATATCCTGCAGGGTTACTGATTCCAATATCCGCGATATGTTATCTCTTAAATCTTGCCAGATATCCCGCGTAACACAATAACGGACTCTCCGGCAGAGGGAAGGAGCATCAATACACCGCACAGGCGCCAAGGAACCCTCCATGGCTTGAACCACTTCTTTAAGGGTTATTTTAGAGGGCGGTTTGGCCAACATATATCCTCCGTGCGCTCCCCGGGTTGAGTTTACCAACCCGGCTGCTTTAAGCGCTGGAAGCAAATGCTGTAAATATCCTTCAGAAATTGCCTGTCTTTTGGCAATATCCTTCAGCAAGACAGGTTCTCTGCCATAGCAAAGAGCCAATTCCAACATTAATCTTGCCCCATACCGGCCTTTTGTAGAAAGCGCTATCATAACTTATACTCCTTCATACTAATCTTATCAGATTAGTATGAATTATACCCGGATAAAGACGCTTTGTCAAGTATCTTTTTTGATAAAATAACTGGCAGGTAAAGTTGACTTTGCTAAAAATATAGGGTATACTTATTACAAGTTTAGTAACAACAAGGAGGTGGCCAGTAGCGAAAGCTATTTAGGTCTACTGCCTAAGAAAAAGGCCCGTTAAGCGGGCCTTTTTCATATTTAGAGGTTTTTAATCTCCAAAGAAGTGACATCGCCTGCCGCAGTAAATCCAAAGATCTTTGAATAAAAATATAATTCCGCGTCCAGGCTGCGCTTGATATTTTCCGCGCGCCTGAATCCGTGTTGTTCGCCCTTAAACAAAAGGCAGGCAACCGGCACTCCCTTTTTCAGAAGCGCTTTATAGATCAGCTCTGCCTGGTTGGGCGGCACTATCTTATCTTCAAGCCCCTGGAGGATAAGCAATGGACAGGAAAGCCGGTCAATAAAGTGGATCGGCGAACGCTGGTAATAGATCTGACGCTCCTGAGGATAAGGGCCAAGGAGCCGGTCAAAATAGCGGGACTCAAATTTGTGAGTATCTTTTACCAGCATCTCAAGGTCACTAACCCCGTAATAGCTCGCTCCTGCCTTAAATAAATTATGAAACGTCAACGCGCAAAGCGTGGTATACCCGCCAGCGCTTCCTCCTTTTATTGCCAGCCGGTCTTTGTCAACCTCATTTTTCTCCACAAGATACCGGCTGACATTCAGGCAATCATCCACATCCACCACGCCCCACCGGCCATTCAGGCGTTGCCTGTATTTTCGGCCATAACCAGTGCTGCCTCCGTAATTTACGTCAACAACAGCAAATCCCCGGCTGGTCCAATACTGGATCTCTAAAGACAATGCCGTGGAAACGGCTGAGGTCGGCCCTCCGTGGCTTTTTACAATAAGCGGGGGTAATTCGTGATCAGGCCCGCGATAATCGCGGTTTTGGGGTTTATAAAAAAATGCGTGGGATTTTAACCCGCCTTCGGCAGGAAATTCTATTTTCCCGGGAACAGATAAATAATCTTTTCCTATGTGAATTGTGGTTGAACGGCGCAAGACTTCAATATTATCTGAATTAAGATCAAGCCTGACGACCGAGAGTGGATCCTGAGGAGAGCCGGCAATAAACACTGCTTTTTGTAATGCCACTTTAACCTGTGAAATCTGGGTATAAGGGGTTTTGAACGGTTTGAGCTTTTTGCCTGCAATATCAAGGGCCGCCAGATGCCAGCTGCCATCCCTGGTGTAAGCGCAAAGAATCCGCTTTTCCGATTCAAACGCGTATGTAGACATTCCAAAAATCCACTGCGGCTTGCCAAACTCAGCCTCCATTCCAAACAACGGATTAATAGAGTTATTTTCCCAGCGATAGAGGTTCCACCATCCTGTTTTATCGGATATAAAATGAAGGATGTTGTCTGGAGACCATTGAGGCTGGAAAATCGACTGTTCAGGGCCTGCACTGATTTGCTGAATGCGGCTAAGCGTATTGTTATCTTTTAAATCAGCCGTCCAGAGTTCAGTCGCATCCCAGGGCATATTCGGGTGGTTCCAGCTAAGCCAGGAGAGCTTAGAGCCATCCGGGCTGACACAGGGAGAGGAATAAAAATCTTTACCCGAAACAATTACTTCTCCCGATCCCCCTTTATCCAGATCAAGATTTACCAGGTTATTTATTGTGCCTTTTTTCGGATTAGAATGGTCTTCGCGTACGCAGATCATCCGGTTCCGGACAGGATCGATAACCCCGTCTGCATAGTAAAAGGCCTTATCCGGAGTAACCGGCTGGGGAGAGACGCCTTCGGACTGCCGGTAAATCCGCTGGTCGCTGAAATTGGAAAAATAGACAACATTGTCTTTGACAGCGAAGGCGCCGCCGCCGTATTCATGAACACGCGTGCGCGCATTAAAAGGCGGCGGGATTAAATCGGTTAACTTTCCATCCGGGGACAAGCGGACAATAACATTCCTGGCTCCTTCGGAAGGCCGCAGTTCAGCCCAATAGATGTTATCTCTATCAAGACAGATCCCGCTTAAGCCAATGGCCTGCTTAACAATCAAGTCCGAGGTAATCGGGGATTTCCATGAACCGAATGGGTTAATTTGCTTAATAGGCATTGTGCCTCAATTATACCTTTAACCATAGGCAGACTCAAGGGTTATTTTAAGGCCTGTTATTTAAAAATTAAAAGTGCACAGTTTTAGAGCGATTTAAGTTTTAAAAGTGCACACCTTAACCGAAATTAAAAATAATAACGCTAAAAAGGTCATTCTGAGGCCGAAGGCCGAAGAATCTCAG
>JAYELI010000004.1 GCA_034717435.1 Candidatus Omnitrophota bacterium | reverse complement strand
GTATTCCCGAAGGGCGACCGAAGGATCTCATAAAACCGTGTTTTCTGAGATTCTTCGGCCTTCGGCCTCAGAATGACCTTTTTAGCGTTATTATTTTTAATTTCGGTTAAGGTGTGCACTTTTAAAATTTAGCTAACACCAAAAAATTAGCCCGCTTAGAAAACTTAAATCTAAGCGGGCACTTAACTATTGGCCGCGCTATGTTTTCCTCATAAAAAACCGTGCTCCTCGAGTTGTTTTTTTGTTATTTCAGGGGTATCTTTGAATTTAAAATAATTGGCTGTATATTTACTGAACATATCTACTTCTATATTTACCGTATCCCCGGCAGATTTTGAGTTTAGGTTGGCTGTTTTCAGCGTGTGAGGGATTATATGGACGGTAAATAAATTTTTCTTAACATCAACCAATGTCAAACTTATGCCGTCTATGGCTATCGAAGCCTTTGGTATTAAGTGTTTTATTATATTATCCGGGGCAGTAATAGACAAGATTAAATCCGTTTTTTCAGCTTTCTTTTTAATTACGCCTGTCCCGTCAATATGGCCGCTTAAGATATGCCCGCCTAACCTGTCCTCAAGCCTTAAAGACCTTTCTATATTTACGCTTGCTCCGGGCTTAAGAAAAAAGAGATTTGTCTTTTTCAGCGTCTCGGCCATAATGTCAAAAGAAACGTCCCTGCCGGCGCATTTGGTAACGGTAAGGCAAACACCGTTAACAGCGATGCTTTCCCCGATCTTCAGGTCCTGCGGGTAACTTTTAAGCGAAACCGCCAAAAGGGCTTTGGATAAAGATTTCTTTAATTCTTTCACCACTGCCACTTGTTCGATTATTCCGGTGAACATATGATTTATTAAATCACCAACTTTGTTGTGAGCTAAGCTCATAACTCATAGCTCGTTAACCTTTTTCTGTCTTTTTTTAGTATTATATACCGGATATCCCTCAACCAATATATCATCCCCGAATCTTTTTATCTCAATACCCTTTAGCTTAATAGCGCGCTTGATATTCCGTATGCCAATCCCTTCTACCGAAGTTAGGGCGTTTTTACCCCCGATTATCTTGGGCGCTACGAAAACCAAGAACCTGTCCGCTAACCCTGCTTCTAATGCCGAAGCAATTACCCTTCCCCCTCCTTCAATTAAGACGTGAGTAATATTTAATCCGGCCAGTTTTTTCATCAGCGATCTGAGATCAACCATCTTAAATTTCGATCTTATCACTATTACTTTAACATTTTTACGCCGGAGAACTTTTATCTTTGATTTAGCAGTCTGCCTGGTGACGACAACAATGGTTTGAGCCGGTGATTTTTTTGAAAGTAGTTTAGCGTCCAGGGGAAGCCTGAGCTTGGAGTCCACAATAATCTTAACCGGGTGGGGCGGGGACAGGGCAGTTAGCAGCGGGTCATCTTTCAAAACCGTATCTATTCCGACAAGAATCGCATCTACCTGGCTGCGCAGGCGATGAGAATAAGCTCTTGCTGCCGGCCCGGTAATCCACTTTGAACTGCCGCAGACAGTAGCAATTTTTCCATCTATTGTCTGGGCAATCTTAACGGTTACAAACGGCAGGTGTTTGGTGATAAACTTAAAAAAGGGCTGGTTGATCTTTTCGGCCTTTTCTTTTAAGACACCGGTTTTTACTTCTATGCCGTTTCTTTTTAATAAGTTAATTCCCCGCCCTTTATTTAAAGGGTTTTTGTCTTTAACCGCGATAACCGCCCTTTTAACTCTGCTTTTTATAATTGCACCTGTGCATGGCGGTGTCCTGCCGAAAGAGGAACAGGGTTCTAACGTTATATACAGGGTCGCGCCTTTGGCTTGTTTACCGGCCTGGTTAAGGGCCGTTATTTCGGCATGAGGCCGGCCTGCTTTCTTATGATAGCCCTCACCGATAATCTTGCCTGCCTTTACTACCAAAGCGCCTACCAGCGGATTGGGAGAAACGTGTCCTCTCCCCTTGAGGGCTAAACTTAAGGCCCGGTCCATAAACCGCTCATCATTTGTCATGTTCACACTGTTTGATCTTGTCCAGCACGCCGTTAATGAACATTCCGGATTGAGTATCGCCGAATTTCTTGGCTATGTCTATTGCTTCGTTTATCGAGACTTTAGGCGGGATGCTCTTTGAAAACAGCAGTTCATAAGACGCCATCCGCAGAATGTTGCGGTCAACCACCGCCATCCTCTTTATCTGCCAGTTCTCAGCATGTTTTGTTATTATCCGGTCGATTTCCGAAAGATTGGTTATAGTGCCCCTGACCAGTATATTAGTGAAGTTTTTAATCACCGGCAAAGCCCGGTGTTTATTCCAGAATTTTGTCAGGGCATCCTCGACGCTGTCATTACTAATATTGATCTGATAGAGGATCTGAAGCGCTGTTTCCCGGGCCTTCGTCCTTTTTCGCATGGTATTATTTACCTTTTTTTATACACGAATATGTTAGCTGATAGCTGTTAGCTCATAGCTCATAGCTGATAGTAAAAGAAGAAAAAGTTGAAGGTGATGAAATAGAGAAAATGCTTTCAAGTTTAATAAATTCTATCAGAAAATTCATAGTCTAATTAGCTCATAGCTGTTAGCTTATGGCTGATAGTCTAATTTCGTTCTCCCAAGAACGTCGAAGCTTACAGACTATGAGCTATCAGCTAAGAGCTATGAGCTATCAGCTATGAGCTATCAGCTAACATATTATTTATATCTTTTCCAGCAAATTACTCATTTCAATAGCGCTTAGAGCGGCCTGGGAGCCTTTGTTTCCTTCTTTGGCTCCGGCCCGCTGGATAGCCTGTTCTAAAGAATCGGCTGTTACTATCCCGAAGGCGACCGGCACACCGGTAGTCAGCATAATCTGAGCGGCCCCCTTAGACGCCTGGGAAGCGATATAATCGAAGTGGGGGGTTTCCCCGCGGATTATGGCCCCTAAAGAAATGACAGCGTCATATTTTTTGGATTTTGCCAGCTTCAAAACAGCTAAACCGATCTCAAAAGAACCGGGAACCCAGACCATGGTTATGTCGGTTTCTTTGGCGCCGTGCCGGAGCAAGGTATCCTCTGCCCCCTCTAACAGCCTTCTGGTAATGAAATTATTAAACCTGGAGGCCACTATTGCGAACTTTTTCCCCGCAGTTATCAGCTTACCCTCGATTGTCTTTGCCATTTCCGCCTTCCTTTCTTTTTTAACTTTACAAAATATGCAATGCAAAAAATGTAAAGTTTAATGTCAATGTCCTAAAGTGTCAATGTTCTAATAAGTGCCCCATTTTCTCCTTTTTAGTCTTAAGATAGTTCTGATTTAAGGCATTTGGCTCTATTTCTATCGGCACCCTTTCAATTACCTCCAGCCTGTAACCTTCCAGGCCGATAATTTTTCTGGGGTTATTGGTCAAAAGCCTTATCTTTTTAAGCCCGAGGTCGCTTAAGATCTGCGCCCCGATCCCATAATCCCGCAGGTCTGCCGGAAAACCCAGCCGGTGGTTGGCCTCTACAGTGTCCAATCCATGGTCCTGAAGCGCATAAGCCTTTATTTTATTTACCAGGCCGATGCCTCTTCCTTCCTGGCGCATATAAAGTATTATGCCGCTGTTCTGCTTATCAATTATCTTCATTGCTTCGCGCAGCTGCTCGCCGCAATCGCATCTTTTGGAACCGAATACATCGCCGGTCAGGCATTCGGAATGCACCCTGACCAGCATGCCTTCGGGTTTTATTTCTCCTTTAATCAAGGCAAGGTGGTGTTTCCCATCGCTGAGCGACTTATAAATGGCCGATCTCCATTCTCCGAAATCTGTCGGGATATTGGTGGTAACAACCCGTTCGATCAGCTTTTCTTTCCGGCGGCGGTATTTAATCAGATCAGCTATGGTGCATATGGCTAAGCTATGTTTTTTAGCCAGGTCAAACAACTGGGGAGCCCTGGCCATAGTGCCGTCATCATTCATAATCTCGCAGATAACACCGGCAGGGTAAAGTCCGGCTAAGCTCATTAAATCTACACAGGCCTCGGTATGGCCTGCCCTCACCAAAACCCCTCCTTTTCTCGCTCTTAAAGGAAAGATATGGCCGGGGCTGACAATATCGTCTGTGCCGGTATTAGGATTAATGATAGTCTGGATGGTTTTAGCCCGGTCATGGGCGGAAATCCCGGTGGTTACACCCTGTTTTGCGTCAACTGATATCGTAAAGGCAGTGTCCAGGCGATCATGGTTAACCGGCACCATCGGGCGCAGGTTAAGCTCATCAAGCCGTTGGCTGTTAATCGGCAGGCAGATCAGGCCTCTTCCGCGTTTTGCCATAAAATTTATCTTTTCAGCGGTGATAAAAGAGGCGGAAGAAACCAGGTCGCCTTCGTTTTCACGATCCCGGTCATCAAGAACAATGATGATCTTACCCTTTTTGATCTCTTCTATTGTTTCTGCTATGCTGTTAAATTTCATTATTCAAAAAAAATACCCCGAAATTCGGGGCTGTTTTACCTGCATTCACATCTTCTCCTATCCTGACTTTACAGTCGGTTCTGGAATCTCACCAGATCTGTTTTAATGACGTAAGTTGTCTATTCATTAAAACTCGTGGACTTTACCACCGGTCGGGAATTCCTGCCTGCCTATCGGCAAAACAGGCCACCCTGCCCCGAAGATATGTTATATTTAATTGTCTAAATCAGTGCGCGGCGCCGGAGGCATTAATGTGATTGTTTCTGCGCCCGCAGTTCCCGCAAACCTTGCGGCCGGCCCTCCCGGAAGGCTGTAACCTTCGGCAATCGCTGTTGACAATGCCGGAATATTCAACGCAGAGATCACGTCGGCAGAGTTCATAATGTCGCCTGTTTCACCGCCGCCCAAATAATCTGAATTTGCAAGATGTCTGATTTTATCTTCTACGGTTGCGTTGTTAGGACCGATTAACGCGTCATAAAGCACATTAGCTAATTCACCTCTGGTAACCGATACACCCGGCTCAGCATCGGCAAATGAGGAAACACCTGCTTCTGCCAGCATATTTGACTGAATTTCAAAAAGTTCCGCATCAGAAAGCGCGTCTGTATCAGCCGGCATACTGAACCCCAATATACTAACAAGGATAGCGGCAAACTGGCTGTTGTCCATTGACGCGGCCTTTGCTGTTTGACACAAAAATAGCCCTGAAAAGGCCAAAATTCCGATTAATAACGCCATTACGCACAATCTTAATTTCTTCATGCCGATCCCCTTCTTCCTGTCAGTTATCTTACTTTTATATAAACGTTACAAATTATACGGTGAAAGTATACCACGCTAATGCGGCTAAGTCAAGCCCTTTTGTAAGTTATGTTATTTAAAAATTAAAAGTGCACAGTTTTAGAGCGATTTAAGTTTTAAAAGTGCACACCTTAACCGAAATTAAAAATAATAACGCTAAAAAGGTCATTCTGAGGCCGAAGGCCGAAGAATCTCAGAAAACACGGTTTTATGGGAGATCCTTCGGTCGCTT
>JAYELI010000003.1 GCA_034717435.1 Candidatus Omnitrophota bacterium | reverse complement strand
GCGACCGAAGGATCTCCCATAAAACCGTGTTTTCTGAGATTCTTCGGCCTTCGGCCTCAGAATGACCTTTTTAGCGTTATTATTTTTAATTTCGGTTAAGGTGTGCACTTTTAATTTTTAAATAACAGACATTCTAAATTGCTAAATTGTTAAATGGTTAAATTGCTAAGCCGGGGAATTGTATTCTAAATTTTAGGATGCAAATTTTCACAATAAACGGTGTTAAAATATTTTTTCAGCTATTTTCAATACAGCAATTTAACAGTTTAGCAATTCAGCAGTTTAGCCATTTAGCAATTTAACAGTTTAGCAATTTAGAATATTGTTCTTTTCATTCTGATATTGAGCAGTATTCCAATAGACATCATGGTCATTACCAGACAAGAACCTCCGTAGCTTAGCAGCGGTAAAGGAAGGCCGGTTACCGGCATCATTCCTACAGTCATTCCTATGTTGACAATTATATGAAAAGAAAACATGGTTATTATACCCACTGCCAATAACCTGCCGGTCGAGTCATTGGTTCTGCCGGCTATCTTCAAGCCCTGCCTGATCAGCAGGAAATATAACAAGATCAGTATTGTTGCCCCTAAAAATCCCCATTCCTCGCCAATTACACTAAATATAAAATCAGTGTGGTGCTCGGGCAGAAAATTAAGCTGGTTTTGCGTTCCTGCCAGCCATCCTTTTCCTAAAAACCCGCCTGAACCAATAGCGATCTTGGACTGAATAACCGTATATCCGGAACCCAACGGGTCTATGTTCGGGTTTAAAAATACCAGCAGCCTTTGTCTCTGATAATCCCGCAGGAGAAACCACAAAAGAGGCGTGGAGGCCAGGCCAACCATCACTAATCCCAGGAGATATTTTAATCTTAATCCCCGAATATAAAGCATACTAAAAAATATCGGGAGAAAGACCATAGCTGTCCCCAGATCCGGCTGTTTTAAGATTAAAATCAAAGGAACAGCCACCAGGGACAGGGAAATTAAAATCTTTTTGAGCGGCTGGATTTTGAGGTCTGTCCCGCCCAGATATTTAGCCAAAACAAGAATGATTATAATCTTGGCCAATTCTGAAGGTTGAAACGTAAAGCTGCCGAAAGACAGCCACCTCTGCGCGCCCATCTTCACGTGTCCCAGCAACAGCACCAGGACCAAAAGAAGCAGATTAAAAGCGTATAAAATATATGAGACCTCTATCAGTTTACGATAATTTATCCTGGCTGTTATTAAAAGACAGATAATTCCAAAAGCTGCCCAAGTAGCCTGGCGGCCTACAAAATTAATCCCACAGGCCAGAGATTTTTGATAAGAAGCGCTGTAAAGGAGCACTAAACCGGTTAAACAGATAACAACAGTTAACAGAAACAACCTGTGGTCAAAACCCTTCCATGAATTAGGCGCCATTCTGGGAAATCTCCTTCCAGCCCTTGATCAATTTTCCGGCTATCTCGGCCGCCCGCTGGCTGGCATATCCACCGTGTTCTAAAAAAACAACAAAGGATATATTTTGCCCGTTTAGCGGACAAAATCCCAGAAACCACGAATGAGACTTCCCTCTGGTTGCCTGGGCTGTCCCTGTTTTAGCAGCGATTGAAACACCGGGCAGGTATGCCCGGTGGCTTGTGCCCCTTTCCTGGCTTACGCCTTTGAACATACCCCGCCTAACAACGTTAAAATTTCCCTCCGAGATATTTAATTTCCTACCCCTCTTAGCCAGGGGAGAGGATTTAACTAAATGGGGCTGAGATAAAATTCCCCTATTTGCTACTGCCGAGACCATCCTTACTGCCTGGAGAGGGCTGATCGAGATATAACCCTGGCCAATGGATAAGTTCAGAGTCTCCCCTTCATACCAGGGTTTATTATAAACGGACTTTTTCCACTTCCTGTCCGGAACTATTCCCTTTATCTCCCCGGGCAATTCAATTCCTGTCCGGCAGCCAAGCCCTAAATATCTAGCAAACCTCGCCAACCCATCTGCTCCTACTTTTAATCCTGCGTGATAAAAAAAGACATTACAGGAATATGTTATTGCCTCTTCTAAATTTAAAGAACCGTGCCCGTCTTTCTTCCAGCATCTAAAGGTTCTTCTTCCCGATTTATATTTTCCGTTACAAAATTTACGGCTGGAGGAACTTATTTTTTTCGTCTCCAGGGCAACCAGAGCAGTAACTATCTTAAAGATTGATCCCGGCGGATACTGTGAACCGATAGCGCGATTTAATAACGGGTAAGACTTATCTCTTAATATTTTCAGCCTCTGCCCGCTTTTCTGCGGGTCAACAAATAGATTAGGGTTATAGGCCGGGCTGCTAACCATAGTTAAAATGCCGCCGGTTGCTGAATCCATTACTATTATAACTCCCGGGTTATCTTTTAAAAGATCCCGGGCTAATTTTGTCAGGTCCAAGTCCAGAGTTAAATAAAGGTCGTTGCCCTTTAGCGGCGGTTTACGGCTTAATATCCGTTGAATCCTGCCTCTGGAATCTATTTCTGCCAGTTGGCCGCCGTCGGTTCCCTTTAAAAAAACATCAAAAGACCTTTCCAGACCATCGCGGCCCACTAAATCCCTAAACTGGTAACCATATCTTTTCCTGGCCTCTAACTCATCGGGCCTGATTTTTCCTAAATAACCAATTACATGGGCGCCGGATTTTCGGTGGGGATAATGACGCAAAGGACAGGTCTGTATAACTGCTCCGGGTAAGTCTGTAGACCTCTCTTCAACAGCAGCTACCAAACTGTAATCGATATCTCTGATTATAACAACAGGCGCGAAAGGAGTGACCGTGTTCTTCTTTAAGATCTTTTTGATCTCTTTCCGGGAAAAACCCAGGATCTTGTTTAACCGGCTGATTGTCTGACTTCGGAGTTCCCGGGGTATAATGCAGAGATTAAAGGAGAGCCTGTCGGCTGCCAGAACTTTGTTGTTACGATCATATATCACGCCTCTCCTGGCGGATTGAGGCAGCAGGCGGATCCTATTATTTTCGCTTAACTGCCGGTAATAACTTCTGCGGATAATCTGGCTATAACCAAGAGCCATGACCAGGGACAGAAAACAAATTGAAACAGCCGTTGAAAATTTATTTATTCTCATAAAACAATTTTTGGAGCAGCAAAAAGGCCGGCAAGGCAAAGATCGCTGTATAGATACCGGCCGGCAGAATTATACCCCGAAATGAAGTAACCAGGTTTGGCAAAACATCAATGGGTAAAGAAGCCAGGTAATAAACCAATCCGGCAAAAATACTCAAAAAAAACACTGTTACTATTTTAACAAAAATACCCTGTTTATAAATAAATTTAAAATATTTACCGATCACTAATCCGCAGAGCCCAAAGGTAAACATCTGTATCCCTAAAGGCCCCGCGCTGAATACGCCTTTTAAAAGCCCTAAGACCAGCCCCAGTCCCAACCCAAAGATCAGGTTTCTTTGCAAGCTAAAAAAGATAAGAGCAATAAGCAAAAGATCGGGCTTTATGCCGTGGATTTCAATCTTATCCAGATAAACCACTTCTAAAAGTAAAAATATCAAAATAACTAAAATAAAGGCGATTTTTTTAATTCCAGACATAATACCTCTTCTAACCTTGAGAAATCGACCATTGGTTCTACCAGGGCATATGAATAGAGCCCGCTAATATCCTTCCCCGCGCTCTTCACCCTGCCAATAACCAGCCCTTTGGGATAAACTCCTCCTAAACCGGAGGAGATGACCACGTCTTTTACTTTGAGATCAGTATCTAATGAAAGATATCTCATCTTGCATAACCCGGAAGGCACTCCTTCAATTATGCCTTCTTCGCGAGTGCGCTGGATCAGCCCGCTTACCTTTAAATTGGGGTCTATTATCAGCATAACCTGGCCTACTTCGTTATTTGTCTGAATAACCTTGCCTACCAATCCCCCGGGGGTTACTACCGGCATATCTTTTTTTATCCCCTGATCGGTCCCTTTATCGATAACTACGGTCTTATGCCAGTTAGTGGAATCTTTGGCTATAACCCGGGCCAGAATCATTTTGCCGGGGGATTTTTTCTTGAATAAAAGGAGATTGCGCAAACGCTCATTTTCAATCGATGCTTCTTTCAGCCCGGCTACTTCTTCTCTAAGATAAGCTGTCTCCTTCAGCAAGCTGTTCTTCTCTTCAAGCAACTTCCAAAAATTACGCGTTCCCTGGGATCTTTTATTTAATTTAGAGGCAAAGAAATTGCCTTTCCGCAAGACGGGTCTAAAAATTGAAACTATGCCTAATTTTATTTTCTTATTAAAAGCGGGGATAAGTATGCTTAAAAGAGGCAGTAAAAAAAGAAGGAGAACAATAGAGATAATTTTTTTGTTAGAATGGAACACATTTACTCAAGTCTGGTAGGAACGTCCAATTTTTGTAAGATCTGCAAGTTATCCAACACTTTGCCTGTTCCCAAAGCAATAGCGGTCAGAGGATCATCGGCTAAATGAACAGGCAAACCGGTTTCCTCGCTAATTAATTTGTCTATTCCTTTGAGTAAACACCCGCCCCCGGCCATAACCACTCCCCGGTCTATCAGGTCAGCTGATAATTCCGGAGGAGTTCTTTCCAGGGTAATCCTGACTGCCTCCAATATACTGGAAACAGGTTCGCTTAAGGCCTCTCTTACTTCTTCAGAAGAAATAGTCAGGGTCTTAGGCAGGCCTGCCACCAAATCCCGGCCTTTTACCTCCATGGTCATTTCTTCTTCTAAAGGATAGGCAGATCCGATTTTGATCTTAATGTTTTCAGCGGTAGATTCTCCGATCATAAGATTATATGTCTTTTTAAGATAGGCCGTGACCGCCTCGTCCATCTCATCTCCGCCAACCCTGACAGTCTGAGAATGAACCTCATCAGAAAGGGATATTACCGCTACTTCGGTAGTCCCCCCTCCGATATCTACCACCATGTTCCCGGCCGGTTCCTGAACAGGAAGGCCTACGCCGATGGCAGCCGCCCTTGGCTCATCAATCAAATATACTTCTCTTGCTCCGGCATGGATAGCAGAATCCTTAACCGCTCTTTTCTCGACTTCGGTTATGCCGCTGGGAACAGCTATTACTATCCGCGGACGGATAAAGGCCTTACGATTATGGACCTTTCTGATAAAATAACGCAGCATGCTTTCGGTAATTTCAAAATCCGCTATTACTCCGCTTTTCATCGGCCTGATCGCAACGATACTGCCCGGGGTCCTGCCTAACATCTTCTTGGCTTCTTCTCCGACTGCCAGCACATTGGTGGTATCCTTTTGAATAGCCACAACAGAAGGTTCACACAAAACAATACCCTGGCCTTTTACATAAACCAGGGTATTAGATGTGCCCAAATCAATACCGATATCACTTGAGAAAAAACCCCAAAAATAATTAAATAAATTAAAACCCATTTCTTGCCTCCATGTGAATTTTAATTATATCAAAACACAATTATTAAAGTCAAGGCAATTATTACCAGATGTTATCTACGAATTAAAAGTGCACAGTTTTTAGACGATTTATGTTTTAAAAGTGCACACCTTAAAGGTCATTCTGAGGCCGAAGGCCGAAGAATCTCAGAAAACACGGTTTTATGAGATCCTTCGGTCGCTTACGCTCCCTCAGGATGACACCTACGCTTACGCTCCCTCAGGATGACACCTACGCTTACGCTCCCTCAGGATGACACCTATCTTAAAAAGAACAAAATTAAGGACTTGGGGAGTGTGCAGTTT
>JAYELI010000002.1 GCA_034717435.1 Candidatus Omnitrophota bacterium | reverse complement strand
AAGGAAGTCCTGAGTATTCCCGAAGGGCGACCGAAGGATCTCATAAAACCGTGTTTTCTGAGATTCTTCGGCCTTCGGCCTCAGAATGACCTTTTTAGCGTTATTATTTTTAATTTCGGTTAAGGTGTGCACTTTTAAAACATAAGTTTACTAATGAAAAGTTAGCAATTTAACCATTTAACAATTTAGCAATTTAATTATGAAGCATGTAATATCGGCTTTAGTGGAAAACAAATCAGGTGTTCTGGCGCGGGTTTCGGGAATGTTTTCAGCCCGTGGATTCAATATTGACAGTTTAGCTGTCGGCAAAACCGATGACCCGGCAGTATCCCGGATGACCATTGTTACCGAAGGTGATGAACGGACGTTAGAACAGATTATTAAACAGCTTTACCGCTTGATTGACGTTATCAGGGTGCAGGATATCACCGAACAAGACTATATTGACCGGGAATTGATTTTGATAAAGGTCAATATAACCAGCCAGAACCGGCCCGAAATAATCCAGATTGTGGATACCTTTAAAGGCCGGATAGTTGATGTCAGTCCCCGGACCTTGACCGTAGAGGCTAGCGGCGAGCGGAGTAAGATAGAAGCAATAATAAAGCTATTATCTTCTTTTGGGTTAAGGGAAATTGTCAGGACCGGCCAGATAGCTATATCCAGAAAAAAAGAAGTAACTATAAAAAATAATTGTTAAATTGTTAAATGGTTAAATTGAAAAGCAATTTAACAGTTTAGCAATTTGGCAATATAATAAGGAGGTTGAGGTGGCTAAAATCTACTATGACAAGGATGCCAATTTAGATGTTCTTAAAGACAAAAAGATAGCCATAATCGGATACGGCATTCAGGGAAGGGCCCAGGGTTTAAACTTGAGGGATAGCGGTCTTAATGTAACAATAGGAGAGCTGGAGAAAACACCCAATTATCAGCAGGCTGAAAAAGACGGGTTTGAGCCTGTCCCGGCATTGGAGGCCTCTAAAAGCGCGGATATCATTCAAATGTTAACCCAGGACCATGTCCAGGCCCTGGTTTATCAAAAAGACATAAAACCAAACTTAAAAAAAGGAAATGCCCTTGTTTTTTCTCACGGTTTTAATATTCATTTTAACCAAATAATCCCCCCTCAGGATATAGATGTGTTTATGGTCGCTCCTAAAGGGCCGGGTAGTTTAGTTAGGCGGATGTATGAAGAGGGAAAAGGCGTGCCTTGTTTGCTGGCTGTGTTTCAGGAACACACCGGAAAGGCCAGGGAAATCGGTCTGGCTTATGCCAAAGGAATCGGCGGAACCAGAGCAGGGGTTATCGAGACTACTTTTTCCGAAGAGACTGAAACCGACCTTTTTGGCGAACAGACGGTATTATGCGGCGGAGTAACCGAGCTGGTTAAGGGAGCATTTGAAACATTAACCGAAGCCGGCTATCAACCGGAGATAGCTTATTTTGAATGCCTGCATGAATTAAAACTGATAACCGATATGATTTATGAAACAGGTATTCAGGGGATGAGAAAGAGGGTTTCCGACACCGCAGAGTATGGTGATTTGACCAGGGGTAAGAGAATTATTAATCGGAAAGTCAAGGAAGAGATGAAAAAGATTTTGTCTGAAGTGCGGTCAGGCGAATTTGCCCGGGAATGGATTGCCGAGAACCAGGCCGGCCGTCCGGTATTTAACATCCTTTCCAAAAGAGACGACAATCATCCAATAGAGATTATCGGCCGGAAGCTTCGGGGGATGATGGGCTGGATAAAATAAACGAATAGGAACTCGGTTATGTCTAATAGGATTATTATTTTTGATACAACCTTGCGTGATGGAGAACAGTCTCCCGGCGCAAGTTTAACCACTCAGGGGAAGTTAGAGATCGCATTGCAATTGGCCCGGTTAAACGTGGACGTGATCGAAGCGGGTTTTCCGGTTTCTTCTCCCGGCGACTTTGAAGCAGTCCGGATCGTAGCTTCGAAGGTTAAAGGGCCGATTATTTGCGGTTTGGCCCGGGCATTAAAAAGGGATATTGAACGGGCCCATCAGGCATTAAAGAAATCTTCCCGGCCCAGGATCCATGTTTTTCTGGCAACCTCCCGGATTCATATGAAGTATAAACTAAAAAAGGCCGAGGAAGAAATACGCAGATTGGCAGTAGAAAGCGTAAAGTATGCCAGAAAGTTAACCGGGGATATAGAGTTTTCTCCCGAAGATGCTTCCCGCAGCGACAGGGAATTTTTATACAGGGTGATCGAAGATGTAATCAAGGCCGGAGCAAGCACGGTAAATATTCCCGATACCGTAGGTTATTCGGTTCCTTCAGAGTTTGGGGAATTGATAAAAAGCATTAAGAACAACGTTCCTAATGTCAATAAGGCTCAGATCAGCGTTCATTGCCATAACGATCTTGGTTTAGCAGTAGCTAATTCCCTTTCGGCGGTTAGAAACGGCGCAGGCCAGGTTGAATGCACAATCAACGGGCTTGGTGAACGGGCCGGAAATGCATCTTTGGAAGAAATTGTTATGGCCCTGGCTACCCGGCAGGATTTTTTTAACTGCCGTACTGCTCTCAAAACTAAAGAGATTTACAAGACCAGCCATTTGGTCAGTAAATTGACCGGGATAATTGTCCAGCCTAATAAGGCTGTTGTCGGACAGAACGCGTTTTGTCATGAAGCAGGCATTCACCAGGACGGTGTTTTAAAGAAGAAAACTACTTATGAAATTATCCGGCCCGAAGATATTGGTTTAAAAGAAAGCAAATTGGTTTTAGGAAAACATTCGGGAAGACACGCCTTTCAGGCGAGGTTGAAGAAATTAGGCATTAACCTGAAAAATTCGCAGTTAAACCAGGCATTTAAACGTTTTAAAAATTTAGCCGACAAAAAGAAAGAGGTTTTTGACCAGGATCTGCTGGCTATAGCTGAAGATGAAATCAGGGTAATACCGGAAAAATGGCGCCTGGATAATTTGCATATTACCAGCGGTAATAAGGTTGTTCCTGCCGCCATCATTGGCTTAAAGAGCCGGGGTAAAATTATCCAGAAGAGTTCCTCCGGAGACGGGCCGGTAGATGCCTGCTATAAGACCATAGAAAAGATTACCGGAATAAAAGGAAAATTACTGGATTATTCTTTAAGGTCCATCACCGGAGGTAAGGATGCCCTAGGCGAGGTAACAATAAGCCTTCGGTCAAAAAGTAAGGTCGTTAATGGCCGGGGAGTAAGCACGGATATTCTTGAGGCCTCAGTCAAAGCATATCTTAACGCGGTTAATAAATTAGCGTATAAAAGATAAATTAAGCCATAAGCTGTAAGTCATAGGTCATAAGACTTAAGACTTATAACTTATGACCAGATAATTTTTAAATGATAAACGCTGATACAAAACTCTACGGCTTGTTCGGCCATCCAATAAAGCATACGTTTTCTCCGGCTATGCATAACGCCGCATTTGAAAAACTGGGTTTGAATTCTGTCTATGCCGCCTTTAATGTAACACCAATTAAAATCGGCGATGCAATAAAGTCTATCGCTTCGATCAATATGGGAGGAGTTAATCTTACCATTCCCCACAAAGAAAGGGCGTTGGTCTATTTAGACCGGGTAGACAACCAGGCCAGATTAATCGGAGCAGTAAATACTATTATAAGAAAAGACGGCCTGTTGATAGGTTATAATACCGATGGGATAGGCTTAATTACTGCCCTTAAGAAGGATCTCCGCTTAAACCCTAAAGGCAGGAATATTTTTATTCTTGGCGCCGGCGGGGCAGCAAAGGCTGCAGCCATTCAATTGGCCGGTCAGGGAGCGGCCCGGATTATCCTGGCTGATCTCGTTTACCGGCGCGCCCAGAATTTATCTTTAAGGATCAGGCACAGCTTTTCTGATTGCAAAGTAAAAGTTATTTCTCCGGCGGCAAAAGAACTTTCAAAAAATATTAAGGAGTGCGACTTGCTGATCAATGCCACGCCGGTGGGTATGAAGAAATCGGATCCTCTTTTGATTGATCCGGATTGTTTACACCGTCGATTAGCAGTTTATGACCTTATCTATAATCCGCCGGAGACAAAACTATTAAAATGCGCTAAGCAGAAAAGATTGAGGACAGCCAATGGCTTGGGGATGCTGCTTTATCAGGGAGCAGCTTCTTTTCGGCTCTGGACCGGCAGAAAGGCGCCGATAGATGTGATGGGAAAGGCGCTGTTAAAACAAAGTAAACTGTTAAATTGCTAAATGGCTAAATGGCTAAATCGGAAAGCAATATAACAGTTTAACAATTTAGCAATTTATATGTTAAAAGTTATTATTTTTATTATTGGGGCATGCGTGGGCAGTTTTTTGAATGTATGTATTTACCGCCTGGGGAAAGGCGAATCTATCATCCGGCCGCGGTCTCATTGCCCGAATTGCAGTCACAAATTAACCTGGTATGAGAATATTCCCTTTTTGAGCTATCTAATGCTCAAAGCAAAATGCCGTTATTGTAAAAAACCGATTTCATTTCAATATCCCATGGTTGAGTTGATCGCTGCCGGGTTTTTTCTCCTATTTTTTAATTATTTTGGGCTAAGTATCCTTTTTTTGATTTATGCGGCTTTGGTATCGGCATTGATAGCCGCTGCTTTTATCGATATAAAAGAGCACATCATTCCTGACGAAATCAGTTTACCGGGGATGATTAGCGGACTGACAATAAGTTTTATCTATCCCGGCCTTCATCGCCTGGATTCTCACGTTCTTTCGCTGTTGTATTCGCTTTTGGGCCTTATAGCCGGAGGCGGGACAATTTATTTACTCGGTCTTTTAGGCGATTTCGTGTTTAAAAAAGAGTCTATGGGCGGAGGCGACGTTAAACTGCTGGCTATGATTGGCGCATTTATCGGCTGGAAAATGGTGCTGTTGGTTTTTTTTATCTCCCCTTTGTTCGGGGCGATAATAGGTATAATTTTAAAGATAAAGAAAAATGTAAGCATAATTCCCTACGGCCCGTTTTTATCGCTGGGAACGGTTATTTCTATTATCTGGGGGGAAAAAATAATCGGTTGGCTGCTATATTAGCTAATTGCTAAACTGTTAAATTGTTAAACTGCTGTTGGAAATAGTTCGCAAAAATCGCAAAATGTCCGCAAAGAGCACAAGACTTTTTGCGACCTTTGCGATTTAACAATTTAGCCATTTAGCAGTTTAGCAGTATATTTCGGAGGTTTTTTTATGTTGAGGTATTTAACCGCCGGTGAGTCGCACGGCAAGTGTTTGATAGCAATCCTAGAAGGGATGGTTGCCGGTTTAACTATAGACATCGGCCTGATCAACCGGGAACTTTCCCGGCGTCAGGCAGGATATGGGCGCAGCCGGAGAATGAAGATAGAATCCGATAAGGTTGAGATTCTTTCCGGGCTAAGAAGGTCTGAGACCATTGGCAGCCCGATAGCCTTGTTGGTCAAAAATAAAGCCGAATCTATTGACAGCCTTCCCTTTTTTACTAATCCCCGGCCGGGCCACGCCGATCTGGCCGGCGCGCTTAAATACAACCGCCGGGACCTGAGGGATGTTTTGGAGCGGGCCAGTGCCCGGGAAACTGCCTGCCGGGTTGCGGTGGGGGCTATTACCCGGCAATTACTCAGCGAGTTCAAGATAGATATCTTAAGTCATGTTGTTAATATCGCCGGAATTACGGCTGATAGCGAAAGGCTTTCTTTTGATGAAGTTAAGAAGAAATGCCGCAAGTCCAGGTTGAATTGCGCTGATAAGGCGGCAGAGAAACTAATGATTAACAAGATTGATGAGGCGGCCCGGTCCGGCGATACAGCGGGCGGTATTTTTAAAATAATAGTTAAAGGGGTGCCTCCCGGCCTGGGCAGCCATGTTAGTTATGACCGCAGGCTTGACGGTTCTTTAGCAAAAGCAATAGCTTCTATCCCGTCGGTTAAAGGGGTGGAATTCGGAATTGGTTTTGGGGCTGCCGCTAAAACGGGGTCTAAGGTCCATGATGAGATTTTTTATAAAAAAGGAAAGGGATTTTACCGCAGTTCAAATAATGCCGGCGGAATTGAAGGCGGAATAAGTAATGGAGAGGATGTTGTTTTGTCGGCGGCAATAAAGCCGATTTCAACACTGCGCAGTCCATTAAAATCGGTTGATGTATCTTCTAAAAAACAGATGTTAGCGAGATTTGAACGGGCAGATATATGCGTTGTGGCTTCAGCCGGGATAATTGCGGAAGCAGTGCTTGCTTTTGAAATTGCTAAGTTAATGCTTGAGAAATTCGGCGGCGATAGCATGGAAGAGATGAAACGTAATTATCAAGGGTATATCAAACAAGTTAAGGAATTTTAAATTCAAACATAAACTGTTAACCTCGTTATGCGTTATGCGTTGCGCGTTGCGCGTCAAGAAAAGCAAAACGGGATTTTAAATAAAAATAGGACATAAACGTTAAAACGCACAACGCACAACGCATAACGCATAACGCAATTATGAACATTGTTTTAGTTGGTTTTATGGGAACGGGCAAGACGGTAGTAGCCAGGGCATTAGCCAGGAAGTTAGGCCGGAAATACCTGGACTTAGACGACGAGATAGAACGACAAACCGGTCGCTCGATCAACGAAATATTTAAACAAGATAGTGAACAGCATTTTCGCCGTCTGGAAAAGATAACAGCTAAAAAAGTCTCTCGCCTGGATGATCAAGTTCTGGCAACCGGAGGCGGGGTTGTCCTGGATAAACAAAATATAGATAATCTGAAAAAGAACGGAGTGTTGGTTTGCCTTAGCTCCAGGCCGGAAATTATTTATTCAAGGGTCAAAGGCCGGATTCATCGGCCGCTTCTCAACGTCGATGACCCCTTAACTAAAATAAAGGATCTTCTAAGTGCCAGAAAACCCTACTATGCCAAGGCAGATTTTGCTATTGACACATCAGAGCTGACGGTAGAAGAAGTGGTAAATAAAATTGTTAAACTGTTAAACTGATAAACTGCTAAACTGTTATAGCAATTTAGCCATTTAGCAATTTAACAATGAGGTAAAGATGGCAGAAATAAAAGTGGAATTAGCTGAAAACAGTTACCCGATCATCATTGGGAGCAAGATACTGGCCGGATTCAGCAGTGTTTTGAAGAAAGAAAAGCTGGATGTCGGCGGGCGTGTTGCGCTGGTTACTAATCCCGTAGTCGAAAGACTTCCCTGGTTTAAAGGTTTTTATGACAGGTTGGCACATTCAGGGTTTAAGGTAAATCTGGCAATAGTTCCTTCAGGCAGAGAATACAAACGGCATCCTGATTTAGAAAGATTCAAGTCTAATAAAATGGTTATGCGTCTTTATGATGAGTTTTTAAAGAATAAATTGGATCGAACCTCTTTAGTTATAGCTGTCGGCGGCGGCACCACCGGTGACCTGGCCGGTTTTGCTGCCTCGACTTATATGCGGGGAATAAACCTGGTCCACATACCGACCACTCTGGTTGGCCAGGTGGATAGCTCGATCGGCGGTAAAACCGCAATTAACCTCCCCCGGGCTAAAAATTTGGCGGGAACTTTTTATCAGCCAAAACTGGTTTATGCTGATATAGATTTACTTAAGACCCTTCCTCCCCGTGAACTGCGCTGTGGATTCAGCGAGGTTGTGAAATACGGAGTGATTGAAGACCGGCCGCTTTTTGATTATCTGGAGAAAGATGTTCAGGCTGTCCGGGATATTATTGCTGTTAAATCATGGTCCAGACATGGCCGGTTCTTGCTGAATGTCATAACTCGTTGCTGCCGGATTAAAGCAGAAGTGGTTAAGCAGGATGAATTAGAAACAAAAGGGTTACGGGAAATTTTAAATTACGGACATACCGTAGGCCATGGCCTGGAAACAGCCGGAAGATATAAGAAGCTTCATCACGGAGAAGCAGTATCTATCGGGATGGTTGCTGCCGGCCGGATAGCCGAGAGCATCGGCCTGCTGAAAAAAAGAGACTTACTCAGGCAGATCGGTTTGCTCGAAGCGATCGGACTGCCGACAACAATCGGTTCTTTAAATATTGGCCGGATAACAAAAGCGATAATGTTGGACAAAAAATCCAGGGGCAAAACGCTCAGATTCATACTTCCCAGGGCAATAGGCCGGGTTATCGTCAGTGATAAAGTTTCTGTTAAGTTAATTGAAAAGGTGTTGAGGCAAATGAGGTAATTCGTCCCGAAACTTCGGGACTCATTGAAGGGGGGTGAGAAAGTGGACGAGGTTTTAACGATCAGGATAATGGGCTGGATGATAACCGCTGTATGCTTTTTGGTGGCTGTAGGGTTTTTGGTTTTTCCTAAAAGCATGAACCGGGTAAGCCAGAAGCTGGATAGAGGATTTCATCCAATGGAAAATTTAGACAAAGCGCTGAAGAAGCAAATCAGCGACAAATGGGTGGTTACCAGCAGCAGAATGCTGGGACTCGTTGCGTTAGTAGTCGCGGTTGTATTTTTTGCCATGTTGTTAACGGTGTGAGCTTTTGAATGACCTGGAAAGTTTAATTATCTTGAATAGGGTAGAAGGGTTTGGCGCTTCTACCCTGGAAAATCTCCTTAGATTTTTTAAAAGCCCTAAGGATATACTAAAAAACGCAGGTGCGTTAAGCAAAACAGCGTTGATAAGCCAAAAAATAGCCGGTAAAATAAGTAAGGCAAAGAAAGAGGCAGACCTATCCCGGGAATTTAAGGCAATAAAGAAGGAGCAGGCCAGGTTAATTACCATCTTTGAAGAGGCATACCCTGTTAGTTTAAAAAATATATTTTCTCCTCCCATTCTTCTTTATGTCAAAGGAAACCTTAAACCGGAAGACTCCTTAAGCATAGCTATAGTCGGCTCAAGAATCCCAACCTGGTATGGTAAACACACCGCGGAGAGACTGGCCAGCCGGCTGGCCAGTCGGGGGATGACCGTTGTCTCCGGAATGGCCAGGGGTATTGACAGCGCCAGCCACCAGGGCGCGTTAAAAGCAGGGGGAAGGACAATAGCTGTTTTAGGCAGCGGGATAGATATAATGTATCCCGCCGAAAATAGAGGCTTAGCCGGGCAAATAGAGGTTTCGGGCGCAGTTATTTCTGAATTTCCCGCCGGGACGCCTCCGCTGAGAAGGAATTTCCCCCGACGGAACAGAATAATAAGCGGTTTATCATTGGGGGTAATAGTTGTCGAAGCAGCCGAGAAAAGCGGTTCGCTGATTACCGCTGATTTTGCCTTAGAGCAGGGAAGAGAAGTTTTTGCTGTCCCGGGAAAGATAGATTCCCGCACCTCAAGGGGTACGCATAACCTGATTAAACAAGGGGCAAAGTTGGCCAGTTCTTCGGAGGATATAATAGAAGAACTGGCCCCGGTTTTAAAAAATTACGCCCGGGATGCTAAACCCAAAAGCATTAAACCGGCGCTGGCGGGATTGGAAAAGAGAATCTGTTCTATTTTGTCCTCTGAGCCAAGGCATATTGACCAAATTATAAAAGAACTTAATTTATCGGCCGGTCAAACATTGAGTATCTTGCTAAAACTCCAGATAAAAAAGTTGGTTAAGGAACTGCCCGGTAAATATTTTGTTGGTTATGGAGATTGAATGGGAAAGTCATTGGTTATAGTTGAATCACCGGCTAAGGCAAAGACCATAAATAAGTTTTTAGGCCCTGATTATGAAGTGACTGCTTCTATGGGGCACGTTATGGACCTGCCGCAAAAGTCTATGGGCGTAGATGTTGAAAAAGATTTCGAACCTTCCTATGTTGTCATTCCCAAAAACAAAAAAACAGTCAGCCGGTTAAAAAAAGAAGCCGGCAATAAACAGGAGATTTATTTAGCGCCGGATCCGGATAGAGAAGGAGAAGCCATAAGCTGGCATTTGGCTAATATGTTAAAAGATATTAACCCCAGGATTTATCGGGTGTCTTTTAACGAGATTACCTTAGAGGCCGTAAAGTCTGCCTTTTCTAATCCGGGAAGTATAGATTTGAATAAGGTTAATGCCCAGCAGGCGCGCCGTATCCTTGACAGAATAGTAGGTTATAATTTAAGCCCTCTTCTCTGGAAAAAAGTGGGCCGGGGTTTAAGCGCCGGCAGGGTCCAATCAGTTACACTCAGACTGATCTGCGAGAGAGAAAAACAGATAACTGCTTTTGATCCAGCGGAATACTGGTTGATAGAAGCCGAACTTAGCAAGACCCAAGACCAGATGAAAAGCCGGGGTTTTGTTGCTGTGCTGGTAGAAATTAAGGATGAAAAAGCCGAAATCTCCGATAAAAAACAAGCTGATTCGATAGTCTCTGATTTAAAAGATAAGTGTTTTATCATTGAGGAAATAAAGGATAAAAAAAAGACAAGGAGGCCGTCACCCCCTTTTATTACCTCAAAACTACAACAGGAAGCTTACAACCGCCTTCGTTTTTCGGCTCACAGGACTATGAGAATAGCCCAACAGCTTTATGAAGGCATAGAAGTAGGCGAGAAAGACAGCCAGGGATTGATTACTTATATGCGCACGGATTCGGTAAGGGTCTCTGAGGCTGCCCGGAAACAGGCCGGATCCTATATAGCCAAGACCTATGGCGCTAAATATCTTCCTAAGGCGGCCTGGCGGTATAAATCCAAAAAAAGCGCTCAAGGCGCGCACGAGGCTATCCGTCCTACCTCAGTTTTGAGATCTCCTCAGCAGATGGTTAAGTTTTTGACCCCTGATCAGCACAAACTTTATCATTTAATCTGGAATAAATTTCTTGCCAGCCAGATGGCTTCGGCCTTGATTTCAACGCGTAGTGTTAACATTAAGGCAGGTTACTGCCTTTTCAGGGTCAGCAGCTCCTCTGTTATTTTTGACGGCTGGACTGTTCTTTTAGAGGATAAAGAAAAAGAAAAAGGCATTCCCGCTCTAAAAGAAGGTGAGCAGTTAACATTAGTTAACCTTACGCCCACTCAGCATTTTACGAAGCCGCCTCCCCATTATTCTGATGCCTCTTTGATCAAGGACTTAGAGGAAAAAGGGATCGGCCGGCCTTCTACTTACGCTCCGATAATTTATACTATTTTAATCAGGGATTATGTCCGCAGAGACGGAGGCATGCTTTTACCCACGGAGCTGGGGATAGTGGTAACCGACCTATTGGTTAAACATTTTCCTGAAGTTTTAAACGCGCAGTTTACGGCTGAGATGGAACTGAGCCTGGATCGAGTCGAAGAAGGTTCGAAAGATTGGGTAGGCTTGCTTAAGTCATTTTATCTGCCGTTTTCTAAAAGCCTGGATTTAGCCAAAGACAAAATGAAAAATATTAAAAAAGAAGCTGTTCCGACTTCGGAAATCTGCAGGGAATGCGGGAAGCCTATGGTCATTAAGTGGGGGGCGCACGGAAGATTTTTGGCTTGTTCGGGTTTTCCAGAGTGCAGGCACACCAGATCGATTACCACGGGTATAAAGTGCCCCCAGGCTGATTGTGATGGCGAAGTGGTTAAGAGGCGCTCAAAGAAAGGAAGATTTTTTTATGCCTGCACCAACTGGCCGAAGTGCAAATACATTGCCAGGAAATTACCCGAAGAAACATAAGCTAAATTACTAAATTATGTTAGTCTAACAGTTTAATAAAAATGGAGCGGTATATAAATAAATTCATAGCTTATCTGGAGATTGAACAGAACGTTTCGAGCCACACTGTTACAAATTATCTTTTAGACTTAAAAGACCTTGAATCTTTTTTGAATGGTCAATCATTTGAGCAGGTAGACCGCCTTACGCTAAGGAGGTTTTTAGCCCACCTAAAAAAAGAAGGCTATGCCAAATCAAGTGTGGCCAGAAAGATATCCGCTCTGCGTTCTTTTTTTAAATTTTTATGCCGCGATGGATACCTGGCCGATAATCCTGCCTCAAGCCTGATGACACCCAAGTTAGATAAAAAACTGCCTGTCTTTTTAGATCTGGATGAGGTGCTTAAGCTTTTGCAGGCGCCCAGTGAAGATACTCTTGTCGGCTTACGAGACAGGGCCATTTTAGAAACGCTTTATAGCAGTGGAATCAGGGTAAATGAACTGGTAAGCATGAATATTAAAGATGTTGATTTTATCGGCGGAGTTATAAAAGTCTATGGAAAAGGGAAAAAGGAAAGGATCACTCCTCTTGGCGATAAGGCGCTTAGGTCTGTCCGGGATTATCTTTCCCGCCGCCGCCTTATCTGCAGGATTTCCAACAGGGCATTATTCTTAAACAGGACAAATCAGCGGATTTCCCCGCGGAGCATAAGGAGCCTCCTTGATAAATACATCGATCAACTGGCAATGAAGAAGGGCGCTTCTCCTCATAGCTTAAGGCACAGCTTTGCTACTCATCTTTTGGATCGGGGAGCAGATTTAAGGTCTGTCCAGGAACTTTTAGGACATTCAAATCTTTCTACAACACAGATCTATACTCATTTGACTACTGAAAGGATAAAGTCTGCCTATAAAAAAGCGCATCCCCGCGCGTGAACTGAAACTGCTAAATTGCTAAACTGCTAAACTGCTAAACTGATAAACTGATAAACTGATAAATTGTTAAACTGATAAACTGCTAAATTGCTAAATGGTCAAATTGTTAAATTGCTATAACAGTTTAGCAGTATATTAGCCATTTAGCAATTTAGCAATATAATAAGATGTCTATTATTTACGATTTGATTTACTTAGTTCTGGCAATTTTTTATCTGCCTTATTTTTTTTATAGGCTGCTCAGAGATAGGAGGTATGCCGGGGGTTTTTTGATGCGGTTTGGCCGTTTGCCGAAAAAGAAACAGGAATTGCTCTCGGGCAGGAAGGTTATCTGGCTGCATGCAGTCAGCGTCGGCGAAATTATCAGCGCGCAAGCTTTAATAAGGGCATTACGAAATGAGTTTCCCGGTTATTCATTGGTTGTTTCTACCGTAACATCAACAGGGAATCAGGTAGCAAGAAAAATGGCTTCTCCGCAAGATGTGGTGATATATCTTCCGTTTGATTTAAGCTGGATTGTGAAAGCAGTAGTAGATAAGATAAATCCTGTTTTATTTTTAATCTTGGAGACCGAAATATGGCCTAATCTCATAAATTGTCTATTCAAAAAAGAGGTGCCGGTAGCCCTGGTAAACGGCCGTATTTCAGCTTCTTCTTTTAAGGGCTATCAGAAGGCCCGGTTTCTTTTAAGAGGGATTTTGTCTAAGATCAGTTTATTTTGCATGCAGACAAAACTGGGCGCCGAAAGGATAATTTCATTAGGCGCGCCGGCTGAAAGGGTAAAGGTTAGCGGTAATATGAAGTTTGACCAGCCGGGATTAGGTCAATTTTCCATTGAGAAAATAGAGCAATTAAGAGCTTTATTGGATCTGCAAAACGGCAGTGAACTTTTTGTTGCCGGCAGTACTCATAACGGAGAAGAAAAGGCGCTTTTGGATGTTTACCGGAATCTAAACAGGCGGTTTCCCGGTTTAAAACTGCTTATTGCTCCCCGGCATCCTGAAAGAACCTCCCAAATTGAGAGGTTGGTATCTAAATATGGTTTTAAACCAATAAGAATTTCCCAATTACTTACGCATAATGCACAACGCACAACTCACAACTCACCGGTATTTATTCTGGATACCATCGGACAACTAAGAATGTTGTATGCTTTGGCAACGGTTGTTTTTGTGGGTGGCTCACTTCTTCGGCGGGGTGGCCAGAACCTCATAGAACCGGCTGTATTAGGTAAGCCGGTAATATCCGGCCCGCACTTTTTTAATTTTCAAGATGTTGGCGATATGTTAATATCCAAAAACGGGGCTATTGTGGTTAAGGATAAGCCGGAGTTAGAGAAGGCTGTTGTTGAACTATTAGATGAGCCGTCAAAAAGACTATTATTGGGGCAGAGGGCAAAGGAGGTAGTAGAAGCAAATCTTGGAGCTACTGACAGGTGCATTGAGTTAATAAAAATAAAAGCTCTAAACCCTAAATAAATTCATAAACTTTGACAATAAAAGTTGCCGGGTGAGAAGATTAATGGTTTGATATCCGTAATCTAAAATAATCTTAGTGATCAGGTATAATCGAAGATTATATCTGAAGATTATACCAAGGAGGTGGATGGAGTGAAGGTTAAAGATTGCATGACAGAGAAGGTTGTGACTGTGAGCAGGGCTACTACTTTAACCGAGTTAATAGAACTATTTCGAAAGCATAATTTTCATACTTTGCCGGTAGTAGAAGCCGATAATAAAGTAGCGGGAATAGTTACGTTTGAGGATATATTAAAGGTCTTTCAGCCTTATAGCCAGGAAGTGGCCAGAATGCTGGAGGCTACCCCGCTTGTAGAAAAGGTGGAGGAAGAAGATATTTTACTTGCTGATATATCCGGTGAAATGGGAATGCTGGTTATAGTAGATGACCTGATAAATACCCGATTTGTTACCGTATCACAGGAGTCCTCTATAGAAGAAGCCCGGGCCTTAATGAAACTGCATCGTTTACCCCGGCTTCCGGTAGTAAAAAACGGGGGGTTTCTAAAGGGAATTATCAGTCTTTTTGATATAATCCTGGCGGTATTTAAAGAAAAAGGAATTATTAAATGATATTTAGTCTCGGGCTTATTCTTTTACTGGGTTTTATCGCGGCAAAGTTTATACATCGTATTAAGGTGCCGGCGGTAACCGCTTATTTGGTATTGGGTATTATTATCGGGCCGTCTGCTTTAAATTTGATCTCTAAAGAAATGCTGAATTCGTCCGGTCTGATCTCTAATGTTGTTTTGGGATTTATTGCTTTTAGCATCGGACGAAATTTTGTTAAAGACAATCTTCGTAGAGTCGGCCGGCCGGTTCTCTGGATTTCTATCATGGGAGCTGTTTGTCCGTGGCTTTTGGTTACTTTTGGCCTTTGTATTTTTTT
This sequence comes from Candidatus Omnitrophota bacterium, assembly GCA_034717435.1. Classification (NCBI taxonomy): domain Bacteria; kingdom Pseudomonadati; phylum Candidatus Omnitrophota; species Candidatus Omnitrophota bacterium. Next base: position 5,413 of record JAYELI010000002.1, on the reverse strand, counting down.
AAAACTTCCTGTTTATGTAACTTTGCTTTTTGGAGCTATCTCTTCAGCTACAGCACCGGCAGCTACAGCCATGGTGGTGAGAGAATATAAGGCAAAAGGTTCTTTTACTGATGTTCTGCTAGGAGTAGTAGCCATTGACGATGCCTGGTGCCTGGTTATATTTGCTGTATCCCTGGCTGCTTCCAAGGCCCTTGCCGCCGGTATAACGGGGAACGCCATTTTTATTAGCGTGCTTTTCCATCCTTTGTTGGAAATTTTCGGCTCCTTTTTGTTAGGAGGCGTCCTTAGCATATTGCTTTCCTATTTTTCCCGTTATGCCAGGACTAATGAAGAGTTGCTCATTTATACGTTAGGTTTTATATTTTTAGCTATTGGCCTGTCTTTATATTTTCAATTTTCAGTGCTTTTGTCCTGTATGTGCCTGGCGGCTTTATTGGTTAATGTCAATAAGCTAAGCTTTAAATTTTTTGATGTTTTAAAGACCATAGATTCTCCGTTTTATTTACTCTTTTTTGTTCTGGTCGGGGCGAATTTAGACATAAAACTTCTTAACACGCTGGGATTATTGGGGTTTTTTTATCTGATCATTCGCAGTATTAGTAAGATTGGCGGGGCCTATTTAGGAGGTTGTATTTCCCGGTCTTCCGACAGCATGAAAAAATACCTCGGTCTTAGCCTGCTTCCTCAGGCCGGTGTTGCTTTAGGTGTTGCCTTGATTGCTAAAGAGAATTTTCCTCAAGCAGGTGAAATAATATTTTCCACGATTGTAGCTACCACGGTTGTCTATGAGCTTGTCGGGCCGGTCTTTACTAAATTCTCTCTGCGAAAAGCGGGTGATATTTCGTAATGCTTGGTAAAAAACATGGCCTGCAGGCTTGCAGCCCGCGGTATAGAACATGGTATAGAACTGGAATTAATCATGAAGGCGTACTTATATTCATTAGCTACTGATAAGAATAAAAGCAGCTTTGCCGGGATGTTAAAGTTATTTTTACTGGCGGGCTCTTTTTTTTATCATCTGGGGATTAATTTTATCCTGTTTCTTTATCGCAGCGGCTTAGTCAAAGCGGATAAGTTAAACTGTAAGGTTATCAGTGTTGGAAATATTACCTGGGGAGGGACAGGCAAGACGCCGATAGCCGGGATGTTGACCGAAAAATTGACCGCACAGGGCAGAAAGGTAGCAGTTTTGACCAGAGGATATGGCGGGGATGAATGCCGGCTTTTAAAAAATAGATTTGCTGATACCCCGGTTTTAATTGATAAAAACCGCCTGAATTCCGGCCGGGCAGCAGTGGATAAATATGAAGTTGATGCGGTTATATTGGATGACGGATTCCAATACCGCAGGATAAAAAAAGATATAGAAATAGTAGTTATAAACAGCCTGAATCCGTTCGGCAACGGTTATCTTATTCCTCGCGGAATACTTAGAGAGCCTCTTAAAAGGCTGAAAGCAGCCGGGTTGTTTTTTCTCACCAAGACCGATTTAGCAGACAGGGGAAAAGTAAACGTTCTTAAGAAAAGACTAAAAAACATAAATCCGGATGCCGTGATAGTCGAGTCAGTCCATAAGCCGTTTTGTCTATATAAGTTAGGTACGAGCGAAAGAGCAGGCCTTGCTGATTTAAAAGGCAAAAAGGTGGCCACGCTGAGCGCTATCGGTGACCCGCAGTCTTTTCAAAAAACTGTTAGGTTTTTGGGTGCTGAAATTGCCTGCAACCTTAGCCTGCTTGACCATCATCGATATAGGGTTCGGGATATAAAAGATTTTGCTGACCGCTGCCGGGATTTAAAGATAACAACTGTAATTACAACCGAGAAGGATTCGGTTAAATTGCAGGATATCGTAGATGAACTTCAGGCTTCAGGCTTCAGGCTTCAGATAAATTTCTTTTGTCTGGCCATTCAATTGGAGATTACCGGGGGCAGGGATAATTTAGACCGCATATTAGAAGAGACTTTTTCTTTGCGAAAGTCAATTTTAATTTTGGATGACGGAAGGCCGGGGCATCTTAAACAATCACTGGCAGCAGCTAACTTTGTCGGCCAGTCTGTACTGCAGATAAAGAAAATCAAATATAAAAACAGATTTTTTAGATCCCTGCTGGCTGTTTCGGCGTTTTTTGCTTCCGGCTGTTGTAGAAATTGCCTGAGATGTCTTCAATTTTGCCTGGATAAAGATTCTTATATTAAACTGACCGGAATAAAAAAAAGAATAGATGTGGTTATTTCAGCGGGCTCAGGGCTTGTGCCGGTAAACATTATTCTAGCCCGGGCCAGGCAGACAAAGAATATTGTTTTGATGAAGCCGGGACCATGGAGTTTTAAGAGATTTGATCTTATTATTGTGCCTGAGCACGATAAGCCTCTTAGAAAAGAGAATGTTTTAGTAACAAAAGGGGCGCCTAACTTGGTTAATCAGGATTATTTAAAGAAACAAGGAGAAGAACTTAAACAACGTGTTCGGCTGTCAAAGGATTTATCTATCAGTTTATTTATCGGGGGTGATAACCCTGAATATAACCTTTTGGTAGATAAAATCAATAGGGTGGTCAACGGCTTGCTTGAAGCCGCTGATAACCTGGATGCAGAACTTTTAGTGACTACCTCAAGAAGGACATCTAAAGAAGTCAGCCAACAGCTAAAAGACCGTTTGGCCAATCAGGACAGGTGCAGGTTATTAATTATTGCTAACGAGGCAAACATCTCCGGTGCAGTAGAAGGAATGTTGGGCTTGAGCCAAATAGTTGTGATTTCTTATGACAGTGTTTCAATGATTTCCGAAGCCCTGGCAGCGGCTAAGTATGTTATAGTCTTTGAGTTAGATAGGAAAAAGTCCCTGAATCGCTGTTCCAAGCACGGACGGTTGGTTAACAGGCTTGCCAACGAAAACTATATAACTGTCACTTCGCCCGAACAGCTGCATGGCACCATTGAAAAGGTTTGGCGGGAAAAAAAGCCGATAAAAGTGTTAAACGATAATCTTATGGTTAAAGAGGCGGTAAATAAATTGCTAAATTGCTAAATTGTTAAACTGTTATATTACTTTTTAATTTAGCCATTTAGCAATTTAGCAATTTAACAGTTTAACAGTTTAGCAATATATAGGATATTTTAAAATGAAAATATTACAGATTCTTCCGGAGTTAAATGTTGGCGGTGTTGAAAGAGGTGTGGTTGATTTAGCCCGGCGATTAGTTTTAGCCGGGCACCAGGCTGTAGTTATATCTAATGGAGGAAGGTTGGTTAGCCAGCTGGAGTCTTTAGGGGTTAAGCATTATTTACTTCCGGTTAACAAAAAATCGCTTTTTTCTATTTGGTCAATGATTAAAAAGGTGGAAAATATTTTAAGAAAAGAAAATGTGAGCATAGTCCACGCCCGCAGCCGCGTGCCGGCCTGGATAGCATATTTTGCCTGCCGGCGCAGCAACACAAAATTTATTACTACCGCCCACGGATATTATAATACTCATTTTTTTAGCCGGGTAATGGGATGGGGCAAAAGGGTTATAACCCCGAGCCAGCCAATTGCCAAACGCATGATCGAGCAGTTCGGAGTTCCGGAAGAAAAAATACGCCTGGTTCCCCGGGGTCTGGATCTGAATGAATTTAGTTTTCAAAAAAAAGACACAGTTCCCGGGAATGAAGTAGTAGTCGGCTTTATAGGGCGCATTACTCCTTTAAAGGGACATGTCTATTTTATCAAGGCTATTTCTAAGGTGGCAAGGAAGATTCCCGGATTGAAGGTTTTAATAGTGGGAGACAGCCCGGCTGGTAAACATAATTACAAAGAACAGATCATGTTGTTGGCAAGGCGGTTAGGACTCACGCCGTATATTAAATTTTTAGGCACAAGAGCCGATATACCGGATATTTTAGCTGAACTTGATATCCTGGTAATGGCCAGCACGGCTCCTGAGGCGTTTGGCCGGGTGCTTATAGAGGCCGGGGCAGCGGGAATACCGGTAGTGGCTACGAAGATAGGAGGCGTGGTAGACATAGTAGATAATGAAAAGACAGGATTGTTAGTTGCTCCCCGGGATCCTCAACAAATGGCAGAGGCAATTATCCGTCTTATCAAAGACAAGAACCTCGCTGTTTCCTTAGCTGAGGCGGCCCGGGAGAAGGTGGCCAAAGAGTTTAATTTAGATTTAATGGCAGAGAGGACCATCAACGTTTATAAAGAAGTGGAAAAAGAGACAAAAATTTTGATTACCAAATTTGGGTCGGCCGGGGATTTAATCCTTGTTATACCCAGTTTAAGAGCTATAAGAAAAAGATTTCCCGGCAGTAAGATTACACTCCTGGTTGAACCGGGCTACCTGGAGATTATTCAGCGCTGCTCTTACCTGGATGATATAGTTACCTATGATCGCAGGCAAAAAGATAGATTTTTAAAGCGGACAATTAGGCTGGTCAATAGATTGAAGCAGGTTGATTTTGATATGGTTATTGATTTCCAAAACACCCTCCGCAGCCACCTGATTTCATATTTAAGTTGCGCTCCTAAAAGATATGGATATGCCCGGGGAATAGGTAAATTCCTATTAACTGACAAGGCGGGGGATTTTAAAGCTGTTATGCCGCCCTTGAAACATCAATTAAGGGTCTTAAATCTATTGGGGATAGATAAGATGAATGAAAAGCTGGAACTTTGGCCTTCAAAAGAGGATGAGAAAAAAATTTCAAATCTTTTTTTAAATTCGGGCATGAAACCCGGCCAGCTTTTAGTCGGGATAAATCCGGGCGGAAGCAAAAGATGGGTGACCAAGAGATGGCCGTTAGAAAAATTCGCGAAGTTATCAAACAGGTTATCTCAACAACTTAAGGCGAAAATACTAATCACTGGTATCGGAGAAGAAACAGAACTTGGTAAAAAATTAGTTTCTTTAATGAAAAAAAATCCGATTAACGTTATCGGCCGGACAACACCAGGCCAATTGGCCTGCCTGATCAAACGCTGCCAGGTATATGTTACCGGGGACAGTGCTCCGATGCATGTAGCTGCGGCTATGGGCACGAAGCTTGTGGCTTTGTTCGGACCGACCAATCCTGTGCGTCACTTGCCTTCCGGTAATGGACACATAGTTATAAAAAAACAACTAAAGTGCAGCCCTTGTTATAAACCTAACTGCCTTAAACATAGCTGTATGGAAGAAATTACGGTGGATGAAGTGCTGGATGCGGTGAAAAAGCAGTTAGAAAAAAATTGCTAAATTGCTAAACTGTTAAACTGATAAACTGCCAAACTGTTTTTAGACGATTTATGTTTTAAAAGTGCATACCTTAACCGAAATTAAAAATAATAACGCTAAAAAGGTCATTCTGAGGCCGAAGGCCGAAGAATCTCAGAAAACACGGTTTTATGGGAGATCCTTCGGTCGCCCTTCGGGAATACTCAGGACTTCCT
>JAYELI010000001.1 GCA_034717435.1 Candidatus Omnitrophota bacterium | reverse complement strand
AGGATATAGAAGTAGTGCTTGAAAAAACTGCGGAAAAGAAGCCGAAGGAGAAAACCGGTATAAGGATAAGCGTTCCGCAGAAAAACCTTGATAAATTCAAAGAGGTTTTGCTTTATGTTTTAAGCAATGTCGGGTCAAAACCAAATGTGGGAGAGTCAGTTCTATATAAGCTTCTTTATTTCATCGATTTCAACTACTATGAAAAATATGAGGAACAGTTAATTGGAGCCACATATATTAAAAATCATTATGGCCCGACTCCGACTGAATTCATCAAGATCGTTGAGGATATGGAAGGAAAAGACCTGAAAAAAGTTCAGGACAGTTACTTCCAGTATCCACAAACTAAATATCTGCCTCTAAGACCTCCGGATATGAGCAAAATCAATATTACAGGAAATGAACAGAAGCTTATCGATGATGTTATAAATTCGCTTTCGGATATGAATGCGAAACAAATAAGCGAGTATTCGCATAATGATGTTCCTTGGCAGACAACGGAAGAAGGCGAAGCAATAGATTATGAATCAGTTTTCTATCGTACCCCACCCTATTCAGTGAGGGATTACAGTGACGACGATATTCAATGACATACGTAAACTCGCTGAATTCGAGAAGGATTTCAAGAAGCTTGCCAAAAAATTCCGAACGCTTGAAGACGATCTGAATGCCTTTATCGCCAATCAGCTGAAGCTTACGCATAAGAAAAATATCGATAATAAAGGCGTGGTCAGAATATCCGATCTTGGAATCGAACACCCAAAGATATACAAGGCCAGAAAATTTGCTTGCAAGGCATTAAAGGGAAAAGGTGCCGCAAGCGGTATCCGGGTAATTTACGCATACTACGAACAGGATGATATTATCGAATTCGTAGAGATTTATTATAAAGGCGTTAAGGAAAACGAGGACAGAGAAAGAATAACGAGACATTACGGTAAAGGATGAACACAATGAAGCGATCCAGAAAAAGCCAAACCAAGCATGATACAAAAGTTATTTCAATAGCCAGAAAGCTTGAAAAGCAAGGGTTTGAGGTAAAGGCAGATGTTCGGGGTTATGAACAGCCCGATACCATTCGTGGATTCCGGCCCGATGTTGTTGGGACAAAAGGGCGTCAGAGAAAAATTCATGAAGTTGAGACCAAAGATTCTGTGGATAGCTCACGGGATCAAAAACAACAAAGAGCTTTTAGGCAAGTGGCTGATCAGAGTAAAAATAGCACATTTAAGCGAACCATAACCTAATCAAAAGTAATGATAAAAGCCTTTATCTGGGGATTAGTATTGATATTAACCGCCGGTTAAAAGAGCATAATAGACGAAAAGGCGGTGCTTACACCCGGGCGCGCCTTCCTGTAAAACTAATATACAAAGAAAATTTGCCGTCTAAATCTAAAGCTCTTAAACGTGAAGCGCAAATAAAAGGCTTATCGCGAAAAAAGAAACTAGAGTTAACAAGAACATAATTTCCCCCAAGCAAAATCTGCTTGGGGTTTTTGTTAGTTCGAAGAAATTTTGCCAGTCGAGGGGCCAATTACCCTTAATATTCTAACTTTACAATAAAAATAAAATTCACTTTACAATACTTTACAATTATAGTACACTCAAAGCATGCAAAACATAAAAGATTTAATATCGAAGCAAATTAAAAGCAAGGGCAGTATAAACAGCTATACCATCGCTAAAATTTGTAATATCTCACGGCAAGCCGCTCACCAACATTTACGCGAATTGGTTAAATCACAAAAAATTCTCAAAATCGGCAAAACAAGGGGTTCTTATTATATTTTATTCTCAAAAAAAGAGGCAAAAAAATTAAAGGAAGCGGATGAGATATACAAAACGAGGTTAAAGAACAAGAAATTACAAGAAGACTATGTATATGACAAAATTTTTTATAAGTTACCTTCTCTAAAAAAAACACAAAAGAATACCCATGATATTATAAGATATTCTTTTACTGAAATGCTTAACAATGCGATTGAGCATTCCGGTTCTAACTATATAGACATAGCGTTAATTATAAGCAGTGATATAGTGAGCTTTGACATTATAGATAAGGGTATAGGAATTTTTAAACACATACAAGAAAAGTTTAAACTAACGGATGAATATGAGGCGTTGTCCGAAATTTTAAAAGGCAAAAGAACCACGATGCCGTCAAAGCATACAGGAGAGGGCATATTTTTTACTTCAAAATCCGTGGATTTATTTAAAATTGAAAGCGCGAGAATAGGCCTGATTATTGATAACAAAGCAGATGATATCTATACCGAAGAAATAAAACACCGCAAGGGCACAAAGGTATTTTTCCAAATTAACAAAAAAACCAGAAAAGATATAAACGCAATTTTTGCCCAGTATACCGATAGTGATTATAAGTTTAATAAAACAAAAGTAAGCGTTAGGCTCTATCATAAAAATGTAGAGTATACTTCGCGGTCTCAGGCCAGAAGACTTGTTATGGGATTAGATAAATTTAAAATGGTTATTTTGGATTTTAACCAGGTAAAAACAATAGGCCAGGGTTTTGCCGATGAAATATTCAGAGTCTTTCAGATGAACAATCCCGGAGTAGTTATAGAGGCTATAAATTGCTGCAAAGCCGTGGAGTTTATGATTAAACGGGTAAGAAATCAGTAAATAGGTGTTATCTTTACAATAAGTTATAATTCAAAAGGAGGATTGCAGCCGCTGTGAGGAATTAATTAATGATAGGGCGCATTGTCCAAAAGATTTGTGACCCGGGGATTTAACTTTTATCCTGAATAAAATAAAGAAAGGAACTTTAAGAGCAGAGTTTGAATACAAAGGGCTGTTCGGTAAAATATAAAAATGAGTCTTTCAAAAAAGAAAAAACCTAAAATAGGATTAGCTTTGGGAAGCGGCGCGGCAAGAGGACTGGCGCATGTAGGGGTATTAAAGGCGCTGACGGAAGAAGATATATCTATTGATATGATAGCAGGCTCAAGCATGGGCGCACTTATCGGTGCCTGTTATGCAAGAGAAGGGAAAATAGACGATTTTGAGGAAATAGTCCTGAAGATTGGATGGAAACAATTAGCCCGGCTAGCAGACCCTAATTTAGCTTTGCTCTTCAAGGGGGTTATCCACGGTAAAAAGGTTAAAGAGCTCTTAACGCCTCTAATTGGAAATATTGAATTCAAAGATTTAAAGATCCCTTTAGCGGTTGTAGCTGCTGACGCCAATACAGGTGAGGAGGTAATAATAAAAAAAGGTTCGGTAATTGAGGCTGTTAGGGCAAGTATATCTATACCGGCTATATTTACGCCTGTAAAAATTAAAGGTAGATTTTTAATGGATGGGGGAGTAGTGAATCCTATTCCGGTAAGCGTAGTTAAGAATATGGGGGCAACGTTTGTTATCGCCTGCAATACAATCCATAAACCTCAAAGAAGGAAATCTTTCGGCTCGATAAAGAAACAAAGATTGCCTGCGGCAATTTCAAAGACCCAAATTAAAAATGCAGCTTTAGTAGCCCTGAATAATAAAATAAATAAACTCGTTCAAAATAATAAGGTCAAACTGAAAGGTTTTCAAAGACTTGTCTCTATCTTCAAAGCAAAAGTTTATAAAAGAACTCAAAGACTGGATCCGGGTACTCCGAATATATTTAATACCATAATGCAGGCGCTCTATGCTATGGAATATGAAATAGCGCAGTCAAAAATAAAAGAAGCAAATATAATAATAGCTCCTGATACCGGAAATATCGCAGTCTTAGAATTTTACCGGGCTAAAGAAGCTATATTAAAAGGACATAAAGCAGCAAAGGAAATCCTAAGTCGTGCAACCGTCCCATTAAAACCTTTAAATTAAGTTTGTTATCAAAATCGACCGGTCCGAAGAATCAGTTTCCCGTAACTTTCCTATTTGCAGGAAGTTAGGCAACAAATATTATCAAGAGTAATCTTCAAGCAGATTTTGTTTGAGGTTTATTTTTATAATTTGGTTGACAAGCAAAAAAAGTTAAAGTATACTAAATCCAGTAGTAAATAGGGGAATAGAAGTCTTAGACCGCAGGGTAGAAGAAAATTCGCCGTGCGTTTTTTTGTTTCTGCCATTATTTACTAAAATTTAACAAGAAGGAGGTGTAGTAAGTAATGGCAACAGGAAAAGTTAAGTGGTTCAGTGACCAAAAGGGTTATGGTTTTATAACGCCGGATGATGGAAGCAAAGATTGTTTTGTTCATCACAGTGTAATCCAAGGTGAAGGCTTCAAGAGTTTAGGCGAAGGCCAAGCAGTCGAGTTCGAAGTCGAAGACGGCCCTAAAGGTCCGCAAGCCACAAAAGTAACAAAGATGTAACCTAAAAAACAAATAAGGCCCGATTATAACTACCGGGCCTTATTTATCTGTGCCCCGAAGAGATATTAAGGAGATGATACGACATGCATACAGGAATAATAAAGAAACTGGTTCGCGATAGAGGCTTTGGTTTTATCAGCGATACAGACGGCAGGGAAATATTTTTTCACCAGAGCAGCCTTATAGGCATTACATTCGATGCCTTAAAGGGAGATGAAAACGTTGAGTTTGATGTCGAGAAATCCGACAAAGGGCCGCGCGCAGTTAATGTGAGCATTGCCAAACAGCAATAAAAGCCGATTCTTTAGAACACCATCCCAAGCAAAATCTGCTTGGGATTTTTTATTAGGGGGAGTATAATGCCGGGGGCAGGGATGAATGATATTATAAAATTTGCAGAATCATACCACCCGGCGCGGTAGAATAAAAGAGGCATAAGGAGGGTCCGGATATTCCGATGCCTTAAGGAGAACAATGCAGCGTATACAGAAAATTTTGAGTAATTACGGCTTTTGCTCAAGAAGAAAAGCCGAAGAGTTGATTAAGGAAAGAAAAGTAAAAGTTAATGACAGAATTGCCTCTATTGGAGATAAGGCATCGGAGAATGATAAAATTTATGTTGATAGAAAACTTGTGCGGGAACAAAAAAAGGTCTATTTGATGATTAATAAGCCCGTTGCCTGTGTTACTGCGCTGAAAGATGGTTATTTCAAGACAGTTATGGATTATGTTAGAATAAAAGAAAGGGTTTTCCCGGTAGGAAGGCTGGATTGTAATACGTCCGGGCTGCTGCTTTTGACTAATGATGGAGATTTTGCCAATAAAATAACTCATCCAAGATATGAGATAGAAAAGATATATTTTGTTGAAATTGATAGGCCGATAGCGGAAAAAGAGATAAGATTGATAGAAAAAGGCATTAACCTGAAAGACGGCAGGACTTCTCCGGCAAAGATAAAAAGGTTTAAGAAAAACCAGCTGGAGATTGCAATTCATGAGGGAAGGAATCGAATTGTCAGGAGAATTTTTAAGAAACTGAACTTTAAAGTAAAAGCGCTTCATAGAGTAAGCATAGGAAAACTTTCTATCGGGGATCTAAAGCCGGGAAAATATCGGTTTTTATTAAAAAAGGACAGGGAAGAGATATTTAAGCGCAAAAAGGACGCTTTAACATTTAACAGAACAAGCAGATTGTCGAAAAACGGAGCTTCAACAGCAATAACGGAAAATGGCAAAGGTTACCATAGACGCAAAAAAATTGCTTAAATTTCCCTGCGTAGATGTTGTAGAAGCATCAGCGGGGTCGGGAAAGACATATGCCCTTGTCAAACGATATGTCCGGCTGATCATAAACCCCGGCCCGGAAACCGGCCAAACCCCTCTCAAGGCTATATTTGCCGTTACCTTCACCAACAAAGCCACAATAGAAATGAAACAGAGGATTCTTGAACTTCTCAAGCGGATAGCGCTTAACTCATTTTCCGATAAGAACGAAAAGAATGATATATTTTCATCTTTCGCCGTTGAAGCTTCCTCTGCCGAAAAAATAGCTCGTAGCGCGGTCAATGACATCATAAGCCGGTATAACTTTTTCCAGGTCCAGACCATAGATAGTTTTATCAACATGCTTCTTAAAGGGTGCGCGTTCCGCCTCGGATTCGCATCCGATTTCCGGATAAAGAAAAACCACCTTGCATATCTTGAATACAGCCTTGATAAGCTCATAGACAGAGCGGCGTCGGATAAAAAAATACTCAATATTTTCAGGAACTTCCTTGATTATTACCTTTTTGTTGAAAATAAAGACGGCTGGTTTTCCAAAGAAGACATACTCAGTCTCATAAAGACGTTATATGGTTATAGTAATACTTATGGCGGTATGTTCAGAAAGCCGGATAAGGGAGCAAAAAATCTCAGGGTCAAGAAACAGGAGATTATAAAGATAATAGGCGATATAGCGCCTGAGCTGCCCGTTGATACAAACAAACGCTTTGTGAAAAGCATTTGTATTTTTCTTGAGAAAAACAAAAGCGCGTTTGATATAGAGAAACTTTCAAAATATTTCGAAAAGGAAGTTTTTCCCGTAAATAAACGTGCTTTGGTGCCGGAGAATATAGCCAAGCTGTGGGATAAGGCGCGCAAAAATCTTGCCCTATTATGTGAATGGGAATCAACGGCGATATTCAGGCCTTATATCGATATATTCAACCTTACCATGGATGAATTCGGGAAACTTGCCGGAAACGATGAGGTAATATTTCTCGAGGAGCTGAATAGCCGCGCGCAGGGGCTGGCGGATGATAAGGCGGTGACTGTCGGTGAAATTTATTACCGTCTTGCCACGCGGTTTCGCCATTACCTGATAGATGAATTCCAGGATACAAACAGGCTTCAGTGGAAGAACATGCGCCCCATGGTGGAGGAAGCTCTTTCCTCGGCGGGGTCCCTGTTTTGCGTAGGGGATAAAAAACAGGCAATTTTCCGGTTCCGGGGCGGAGATGTTTCACTTTTTGATTCAATCCGTAATGACTTCAGGAATTTAAACCCGAAAGAGACTGTTCTTTCGAAGAATTACCGCAGCCAGAAGGAAATAGTGGAATTCAATAACGGGATATTTTCACGGGAAAACCTCAATTTTTTCATGACAAAAATGCCGGAACTGCAAAAGGATCTTCCCTCCTTTTCCGATGAGGATTTCCGGAAGGTTACGGATGTCTTTAAGGATTCAAAGCAGACCCGGAAAGAGGAGAATAAATACGGATGTCTCAGAATTGAGGCATTTGAATCACCAACCGTAGATGAAAAAAATATCGTTATGCGCAAAAAGCTGATATCTCTCATCAAGCGCCTCAGGAAGAGATTTCCGGCGGGCGATATTGCGATTCTTACCAGAGAAAACAGGGACAGCAAGCTTTTTACCTCGTGGCTGCTTGAAGAAAATATTCCGGTTGAATCGGAAAGGACGCTTAGTATACGCGAGCACCCGCTTATAAAGGAGCTCGTATCATTTCTGGTGTTTTTAAATTCACCGATCAATGATCTGTCATTCGCTTCGTTTATACTGGGCAGTATTTTCCAGAGAGCATCAGGAATAAGCAGGGATGAGATAACAGACTTTCTTTTTAGCCTGCGTATTAACCGCAGGAAAGAGAAAGGGATTTATTTATACAGGAACTTCAGGAAAAGGTTTCCGGCCGCCTGGGATAGTTTGATAGATGAGTTTTTTAAAAATGCGGGGTTTGCGCCTTTATACGAGCTTATGATTACCGTACTCGGTAAATTTGAGGTGTTAAAGAGCTTTCCCGGCTGTCAGGGGTTTTTTATGAAGCTTCTTGAAATTATAAAAGAAAAGGAAGAGGATTATTCGGGAATATCTTCGTTCCTGGAGCTTTTTGAGGAAATAGAAGAAAGAGAGCTTTATGTTAATGTTACACACGCCGATGCAATAAGGATAATGACTGTTCATAAATCAAAAGGGCTTGAGTTTCCCGTGGTGATAATACCGTTTCTTGAAATAGATGTAGTGGTTGGTTCGGGCGGAGCGGGTATCAGGAAGCCGTATGTAGTCAGACAGGGTGATAGCAGTGAGTTATACCTCCTTCAGCTTAAGAAAAAATACGGGGCATATTGTGAAGGTTTAAAAAGGGAATATACGGACGAATACATAAGGTCGCTTATAGATGAGTTGAATGGCCTTTATGTGGCTTTTACAAGGGCGAAGCACGAACTCTATGCTTTTATACCGTCAAAGACGGGCAACAATAAGAATAACCTTGCGCGCCTTCTGATACCTTCTGAAAACTACACACGCGGCACCGAAAAAGAGTATAACCAGCTGGCGGATAAGAAAGAAAAACCCATTAAGAAACTTCCCATTTCGCAATTTTCGGACAATTGGCTGGATATCTTGAAAGATGAGTTTAAAGGCCGGGCCGAGATCATCAACAGGGATAAACTCGCCAGGGGGACGGTGATACATTTTATACTGTCTTGCGCAGGAAATCTTCATACCGAAAATAAGGATGTAGTCCTTAAGACGGCAAGAAAAAAGGTGCGGGTAAGATTTCCCTATGTCAGGGATCTTGATGAATGTGTCTTAGTGGCGCAGAATATCTTAGAAGATCAAAAATTCAAGCCGTTTTTTTATCTAAAAAAAGGCAGTGTGTATCGGGAAAAAGAAGTGGTGGACAGGCTGGGGCGCAAAAAAGTAATCGACCGTCTTATAATAACCCCCAAAGAAACGTGGGTGGTGGATTACAAAAGCTCCCGGGATGAAACCGGCCTGCAGATTGCGCAGATTAAAGAGTATATGGGTTTGGCAAAGTCGCTTTATCCTAAACTAATGCCAAAGGGTTTCCTGATTTACATGGATACTCTCGAACTGGAAGAAGTGTATGGAACGGGTAATAACCTTTGATCTTAAAGAAGATTTTATAGACAAGCTCGCCGGCTTTATTGACTCTAACTTCATAAAAAAAGGCGCTGATCTAAGCCGCCTTGCCTTTGTCTTCGAAGGCAAAAGGCCGGGCCTCTTTTTAAACCGGGCGCTGGCTAAAAGGGCGAAAAATAGTTTTTATCCACCGGTGTTTTTCTCCATAGACAGGTTTATTGACTACACACTTTCGAAAAAGGCGCCTTTTGCAAAAATGCCCGGCATGGAATCATGCTACCTGATATACACCCTTGCTAAAAGGATAGCGCCGGAGGTTTTAAAAAACAGGGAGAAATTTTCGCAGTTTCTGCCCTGGGCAAGGGAAATATCCAACTTCATAAATTCGCTGGATACCGAAGACATTCCCTCCGATAATCTGAGAAACATCGAGGCCAATGCGGATATAGGATATGATATTCCGGATAACATAAATACTTTTCTTAAAAATATAATCGAACTCAGGAAAGCCTATCACAAAGAACTCTCTGAGAAAAATTCTTTTCCCAGGGGGTATGCTTATCTTTCTGCGTCAAACGCGGTTGGGAAAGTAAGTTTTGATGAGTTTGACAGGATATTCTTCTGCGGTTTTTTTTATATACAGAAGACAGAACGCAGGATAATCAAACATCTTTGCGATACAGGCAAGGCAAGTCTTATTTTCCAGGGCGACGGGAATAACTGGCCCGTCTTAAAGAGCATGTCGCAGGAATTATCCTGCCCGATCAATCCGGCCGGAAAAAAGAAGGATGCCTGTTTTTTAAATCTGCACGCTGCCTTTGACAGGCACTCACAAGTTTGCGCGGTAAGGGAAATATTAAAAGGGATAAGGGAGCCCGGGTCCACGGTTGTAGTGCTGCCGGACGCTGCCAGTATGATACCGCTTGTTTCCGAAATAGGATCTTTGGCGGGCGAGTTCAATGTCTCGATTGGGTATCCGCTCAGAAGAAGCTCGCTTTATTCTCTTTTTGAATTCATAACGCAGGCACAAAGGGGGAGAAAAAGCGGGGAGTACTATGCCAAAAATTATCTAGCCGCTCTCAGCCAGCCCCTGGTTAAGAATCTTAAGATACTGCCAAGTTTCAGCGCCACCAGGGTTGTTGTGCATAAAATAGAAGAAGCGCTTTTAGGCGCCGAACGCACGCCCTTGAGCGGCCGGCTGTTTATAAGACTTGAGGAAGTTGAAAACGACGAGAAGATTTTTAAATCTGCCTCAAGGACACTAAAAAACATGGATATTGAGGCAAGCCCTCTTGAGCTTCAGAATGTAATAAGAGAACTTCACTCGCTTTTATTTATTTGCTGGGAAAAGGCAGGGAATTTTGGCGATTTTGCTGTATCGTTAGGTAACCTGCTTGATGCGCTGGTTGAGAAAAGCGCTATAAGAAACTACGGATTAAACCTCAAGATAGCAGAAAGGATGTATTTGGTAAAAGATGAATTATTGAATGCGCCTTTCTCAAAAGAGGATTTTACAAAAGAAGAGGTGTTTAAGATATTCCGGAACATGATTGAAGGCGAAATGACGGCATTTGCCGGCTCGCCGCTTAAAGGATTGCAGATTCTGGGTATTCTTGAAACACGCTCTCTTAATTTTAAGAATGTTATTATGATGGATGCCAACGAATCCATATTGCCGCGGCTGCGTATGCAGAGGCCGCTTATACCGCATGATGTTGCCTTGGGCGCCGGACTTGAAATAATCGGCAGGGAAGAGGAAATACAACGTTACCAGTTCAGGAGGATAATCTCTGCGGCGGAAAACGTGCATCTTGTTTATGAAGAAAACTTCCGGAAAGAAAAAAGCAGGTTTATAGAGGATCTTTTATGGCAGATAGAAAAGGATAAAAAGGCATTTGACGTAACTCCCATTCCGCAGATGAGCTTTTCGGTCAATGTAATGCCGGCCGGGATAGGGGTAAAGAAGACCGGGAAGATGATTGAGTTTTTGGAGAACCACCGGTATTCCGCCACCAGCCTGGATAAATATATACATTGCCCGTTAAGGTTCTATTATAAATATGTTTTGGGGCTTAAAGAAAAAGAGGAGTTGGCCGATGGCCCGGAGGGCGTAGAAATAGGAAGATTTATCCATGAACTCCTGGAGAATACATTTGAGAGGTTTATCAATAAGAAGCCGCAAATAGATGAAGAATTTCGCGGCGAATTCTTTGCGGAGTTTGATAGGAGATTTAAGCAGTTTTTCGGCAAAAGAATCAGGTCCGGATCATTCTTGCTTGAGAATGTGATGCGCTTTCGCCTCGAGCGGTTTCTTGACTTTGAGAAGAATGATCCCAACAGGCAGGTAGAAGAGATAATTTGCCTTGAGGATAAATTCCAGGAGAAGATAGAGTTTTCCGGTCATGCGTTCGATTTTACCTATATAATGGACAGAGTGGATAGGCTCAAGGATGGTTCCATACTGATACTGGATTATAAAACAGGTACCCGGGCGCTAAAACCCCAGAAGGCCGCTAAATTAGAAGGGCTTGAGTTAAACAGAGAATCCATAAGGGACGGGATAAAATCGTTTCAACTGCCTTTGTATTATTATTTCGAGAAGAAAAAACGCAAAAAAGAGATTTTAAACGCAGCGCTCTATGGCTTAAGAAACCTTAAGCTGGCTTACTTATTTGAGGAAAAGGCAGATATAGAAAAATCAATGGATATTTATATGAAGGCGCTTGATTTTATACTGCACGAGATAGTAAATCCTAAAAAGCCGTTTACAGCGGACCGCGAAAACGAAAATAACTGCCGCCATTGCCCTTTTTTCTATTTGTGCAGGTAAGATTGACTTTACAGAAATCCACCTGCGCGGTTTATTAGATTAATCAATTCTTTATATGAGCCTGCTCTGCATATTTGTCCGCGGACACTTGCAGCGTTAAAGATACCTTTTAAATACCACATCGTTACCTTTCTCATAAACCCTATCTTATTGATGTCTGGTAGGTCTTTATATTTTTTTATATAAGCAAGATGCTTTTTAAGGATCTTTTTCTTTTTGGGCAGGCTCGGAGTTTTAGCGGGCCGGCCGTTTTTCAGATGATTCTCGATATTTTTGAATATCCAGGGATTGCCGAGCGCGCCCCTGGCTACCAGGATCCCGTCGCACCCTGTTTCTTCAAACATTTTCTTAGCCATCAAAGGGTTAAGTATGTTTCCGCTTCCGAACACAGGTATCTTTAAGGCGGTTTTCACGGCCTTTATCGATTCATAGTCGATATCGCCGGAATAACCCTGTGATTTTGTTCTGCCGTGCATAAAGACGATCGAAGCGCCGTTTGCCTGGCATATTTTGGCGATTCTAACAGCTTCTGTGACATCTTTTTTGTTAAAGCCGGTTCTTAACTTGACCGTAACCGGAATTTGCAGTTTGGAAGATAGTTTTTTGATGATTTTACCGAGCATGACTGTGTTTTTTAACAGGGCTGCCCCGGCGCCTTTGTGTGTTATTTTTTTTGCCGGACAAGCGCTGTTTATATCCAAAAAAGATATATCGACAAAGTTTAAAAGTTGTTCGGCGGCATCAAGCATTACCGAAGGGTCCGCGCCTACCAATTGCGCGGCCAGGGGCGCGTCTTTCTTGAGGGTTTTCAGCAGGCGCTTGCTTTTTGAAGAGTTGTAAAGCATTGATTTTGCGTCGAGCATTTCGAAGAAACAATGCGAGGCGCCTAATTTGCGGCTTATAAGCCTGAAGGCGAGGTCTGTTACGCCGGACATGGGGGCCAAATATATTTTCCGTTCCATGAAGGTTATTATACTATTCTGAGCGCAGAAAATAAAGATAGTTTTATAGCGGAGCGGAAAAAGGCTGTAAATTCACCGGGAAAAGTGCTATTATTATCAAATGAGGACAGTGTTATAATTCCGGGAATTCCGGAATTCGAATTAGGAGTGTTTTGTTTATGGAACGATTCAATGCAGTTATAATTGGGGCAGGGCCGGCCGGCATGATGGCCGCGATCCGCGCCGCAGAAAGAAACAAAAAAGTTCTTCTTGTTGAACGAAACAATATTCCCGGGAAAAAACTTCTTATCTCAGGGAAAGGCAGGTGTAACCTTACAAATTCCTGCGGTATTGAAGATTTTCTCGGGAAATTTTCCGAATCGGGAGTTTTCCTGAGAAATGCCTTCGCGAGGTTTTTTAACACCGGTCTTATGTCGTTTTTTGAAGACGCCCGTCTTAAACTTAAAACAGAGCGGGGTGGACGCATATTTCCGGAAAGCGACAGGGCAGACGATGTCTTAAATGTCTTAAGAGCAAAATTAAAAGACAAAAACATTAAGGTCCTTTCAGGCCAGCGCGTGCGCCAGATCATTAGAAAGGATAAGAAAATAGAAGGTATTTTAACCCATTCCGGTAAACGTTTTTTAACAACGCGCGCCGCTATTGCCACAGGCGGACTTTCCTGCCCCCAGACAGGCTCGACAGGCGACGGATATAAGATCGCTGAAAGGCTCGGTCATGAGATTATATCTTTAAAACCGGCTCTTTCTCCCGTTCTCGTCAAAGAAAAATTTATAACAAACTGGCAGGGTATATCGCTTAGGAATGTGCGTTTAACGCTTTTTAGCGGCGGGAAAAAAATAAGTGAAAGATTTGGCGAGATGCTGTTTACTCATTTTGGTTTATCGGGCCCTGTTGTCCTTGATATAAGCGCCTCGGTCTGCGATGCCCTAGAGCTCAAAAACGACACGGTAATATCCGTTAACTTCAAGCCTGCCTTAGACCACAAAAAACTAAATGCCAGGTTACTACGCGAATTTAAAACAAATCCCGGGAAAAGCATAAAAAATATATTTAAGAACCTCCTGCCCCAGGGTATAATAGGACAGTTTCTTCAGTACTGCGGTATAAACGGAGATAAAAACGCAAGCCAGGTCACAGCCGGGGAAAGAAAAATGCTTATTAAAGGCTTATTTGGTTTAAGGTTGACCGTTAAAGGCGTGATGCCGGTCAAAGACGGTATTGTTACAAGAGGCGGCGTGAATACAAAACAGATAAACCCAAAGACCATGGAATCAAAGCTTGTAAAGGGGCTTTTTTTTGCGGGCGAGGTAATAGATGTAGATGCCAAAACAGGCGGATACAACATGCAGGCAGCGTTTTCTACCGGATGGGTTTGCGGAGATAATATATGAAGCACAAAATAATATTGGCTTCAGCCTCAAAGAGGCGTTCAAAGATACTTAAAGAATGCGGGATATTACACAGGGTTGTTATAAGCAATATTCTCGAGAAGATGGATCACGAAAAAGGAGTGAAGTTCAATGTCCTGCATAATGCCCGGGCTAAGGCCGAAACAATAGCGGGTAGATACAAAGAGGGTTTTGTTATTGGTGCCGATACTGTTGTTTTGTCGGGAAAACGCCTTATCGGAAAACCAAAGACAAAAAAAGAGGCAAGGTCCCTTCTCAGGGTATTTTCAGGAAAAATAATTCTTGTTTATACCGGCCTTTGCGTAATAGACGCAAAAAAAGAAAAATCAGCAAGCGGGGTTAGCGTATCAAAGGTCCGTGTCAAAAGGCTTTCGCGCAAAAAAATGGATGAATTCCTGAAAATAGCCGGTCCTCATGATAAGGCCGGCGGTTTTTCGATAGAAGGCCCCGGGGTTTTTATATTCGATAATATAGAAGGATCATTTTACAATGTATTAGGCCTGCCGATGATGAAGCTTGATGAACTTTTTAAGAAATTGGGCGTGGATCTTTTAAGTTATTTGGTGTTATCCAATTAAGGAGAACGAAAGCGTATGAACCGGGTAAAAACAAAGTCAATCGAGAATATTAAACGCAGGATGGCCGGAATTGATTCTAAGTCTCTAAGATATCAGGTGCTTAGAAACGTTAAAGACTTCAAATCCTCGTGGATAAACCTGGGGCAGGCGCTTTACACGGTGTGGAAGGATAAACTTTACAAAGAATGGGGCTATAACCAGTTTGACGCATATACGTCAAAGGAAATAGGTATAAGGAAGCCAACAGCGATGAAGCTCCTAAAGTCCTATTACTTTCTTGAGAAGGAAGAACCGCGTTGTTTGAGAAAGGACTTTTCCGAAAATGCTGCCGCTGTAAAAATTCCATCATATGAGACTGTGGACGCATTGCGCCTTGCCGGCAAGAGAAAAGACATAGATAAGGCAGAGTATGCGCTTATAAAAAAGAATGTTTTTGAATCGGGCAGGGATGCGCAGGATGTCAGAGCCACGCTTACTCAGCTAATAAGGGAACGTAAAGAGTTTGAACCTGAAGAGGCGCGCGCCAAAAAAAGAATGGCGGTAATTAAACGATTGCTCGGTCTTTTGAAATCAGTGCGGAGGGAGATCGAGATAACAAAGATCCTTCCGGTCGAGATAATAAAAGATACCGGCAAATTGATAAACAAGATAGAGGGTGTTGTATAGTATAAACAAGGAGGTTAAGATGGCCATACACCGTAAGGCCAAGGTTAAGATCCACAGGAGACGCAGGAGAAAAGCGAAAAGGGAGCGTCTCAAAGCCAAAGAGTTGAAAGTTGAAGACTTTTTCAGCGGTGGATTCTATATCGGCAAAAGAAAAGAATAATTAATTATTAAAGCGGTCAATCAGGTGAGACGGGCATTTATATCAGCCATAGTAATATCAGGCCTGAGCGCAATGGTGGCTCAGATTTTGCTTTTACGGGAGCTGTTGATAGTCTTTCGGGGCAACGAGCTTAACGTCGGAATTATTCTGGCTAACTGGGTGGCGCTGGAGGCGGCGGGTGCCCTGTTTCTGGGCAGGATAGTAGATAAAATTAAGGACAGGTTGAAGGGATTTATCTGGCTTTTGCTTGTTTTTTCAATCAGTTTTCCGGTTGTCCTTTATTTATGCCGCACACTAAAAGAGATTCTGAACATCACTGTTGGCGCAGAACTGGGATTTGGCTGGATATTTTCCCTATCTTTTTTGATACTCCTGCCGTTAAGCTTTTCCCATGGCGGGCTGTTTACATTTGGATGCAGGATCTACCACTCGCCGGTTTCTCAGCCGGGCCGTTCAATAGGCCGGGTATATGCCTGGGAAACACTGGGCAGTATCTTCGGAGGCCTGGCGTTTACCTGTTTCTTTGTCCGCCATCTTAATTCCTTTCAGACGGTTCTTATAATTAGTTTGTTAAATCTTTTCCTCTGCTTGATCCTGTTGAATTTCAAAATCCCCCCTGATAGGTTCTTGAAATCGCTTACCGCGGTATTTTTTATTGCCTGTTTATACCTGGTGTTCAGTCCCGGGGCAGAAAAGATACATCAGTTTTCTATTAATAAGCAGTGGAGGAAGTTCCAATTACTTGATTATCAAAACTCCATTTACGGCAACGTGGCAGTTACCCGGAGGTGCGGCCAGCATTCGTTTTTTTTTAACGGCGTTCCGGTGCTCACTGTGCCTTATCCCGATGCGGCTTTTATCGAAGAATTCGGCAACATTCCTTTGCTTTTTCATCCCCGTCCCCGGAACATACTTATCATAAACTCGGGGGCCGGGGGGGTAATAAATGAAATTTTAAAGCATCCAATAAAAAATATCGATTATCTGGAACTAGATCCTTTGATCTTAGAAATGATTAGAAAATATCCCGTTTCTTTGACCGAGAAAGAGCTTATTGACCAAAGGGTAAATGTTAAAAACTTAGATGGAAGGCGGTTTGTCGAAGAAACCACCGATACCTATGACCTGATTTTAATTGGGATAACCGAACCTTCCGACCTGCAGAAAAATAAGCTTTTTACGGAAGAGTTTTTTTCTTTAACAAAAAAAAGATTAAGAAAAAAAGGAATATTGGCGTTTACCCTCCCCGGATCTTTGTCTTATTTAAACCCGCAGTTAAGAGACGTTAACAGTTGTATTTTTAACAGCCTTAAAAAAATATATCCTTTTGTCCGGGTTATCCCCGGGGATAATAATCTGTTTTTAGCCTCTAAGAACGAAGATATATTGAAGGCCGGGCCTGAACTGCTTGTTGAAAGGATAGGCTGCCGGAAGCTAAAAACAAACCTTCTTTCGCTTTCTTATCTTAGATACAGGTTCGGAGCCCGCCGGCTTGGCTGGTTTTTAGATACGCTTAAAAGCGCAACCGGTAAAACCAATAAGGATTTCAGACCCCTGGCAGTATTCAAATATAGCTCCTTTTGGAATACCCGGTTTTCCCCGCAGATGGAAAAGGTTTTTAGCGCGTTGGAAAAAATAAATTTAAAAGTGATATCCGCGTTGATCCTGGCCCTGTCGGCAGCAATCTATCTGGCCTATTCTCTCAGCCGGCGGTTTAAGAAAGTGAGCGTGGCTTTTTCTATCTTTACTACCGGGTTTTTCGGTATGCTGATCAACCTGATCCTGATTTTCGGATTTCAGATACGTTATGGCTGTCTCTATTACCAGATCGGCTTGCTCTTGACCGCATTCATGTCCGGCATAGCGCTGGGCAGCATTTTTATCACCAACAGCTTAAGCCGGATTAAGAGAAATTTCCTTGTTTTTCTAATTTTGGAATTTTTGGTAATACTTTTGGCCGTAGTGCTTCCTCTGGTGATCGCTAAATTTAGCAAACCTTTTTTTCTCGCGTTTTGTTTTATGACCGGACTGGCGGTAGGGAGCCAGTTTCCCCTGGCTAATAAGATGTATCTGGGTGCTGCTGATGAAACGGGATCCGGCGCCGGATTTCTCTATGGCTCTGACCTGTTTGGCGGGTGGCTTGCCGGAATGCTGGGAGGGGTGGTATTATTGCCTGTTTTAGGGTTAGTTAAGACCTGCCTGGTTGTAATTATACTTAAATTTGCCAGTCTGGCAATACTGTCCCTTTCCAGAAGGAATTTAATAAGTAAATTTTAACGCAGATTAACGCAAATCTAACGCAGATGGTCGCAGATGTTTTCTCTATCTGCGTATATCTGCGTGCAATTTGCGAGAATCTGCGTTAAGAAAGAATAGAGGAATTTCACGAAGTTTATTTACTTATTGAAAGTTAGGCTCTGATGCAATATAATAAAAACCAATGAATAAATTTTACAGGTTAATCTTTATAGCGATTATCATGTCTGCGATGCTGGTTGCAGGCAGGGCAGGAGCAGGCGAAGATGCCGATTCTGGCTTGAAGGAAGCAGTTTACTGGCAGAAACTGCCTGACGGAAGGGTGCGTTGTGATCTTTGTCCCAATCGCTGCGTGCTTAAAGATGGTGAATGTGGACTGTGCACGGTAAGAAAAAATAAAGGCGGTAAACTATATACGTTGGTATATGGTAAGCCCTGCGCTGTTCACATAGACCCGATAGAGAAAAAACCATTTTTTCATGTAGCGCCGTCAAGCAAGACCTTTTCTATTGCTACTGCCGGCTGCAATCTGCGCTGCATATTCTGCCAGAACTGGCAGATCTCCCAGTCCCGGCCCGGGGAGACAAGAAATTATAATTTGCCCCCGGCCAAAACAGTAGAAGCTGCTCTTAAGAATGGGTGCCGGATAATTACCTATACCTATACTGAGCCGACTGTATTTTATGAGTATATGCTGGAAACGGCTAAACTTGCCAAGGCCCGGGGATTGATCAATACCATGCATAGCTGCGGGTATATAAACCCAGCCCCGCTTCGGGAGCTATGTAAATGTATGGATGCTGTCGACATAGACCTTAAAGGATTTAATGAAGACTTTTATAGAAAAATGAGTTCAGGCAGGCTGGCGCCGGTTTTAGAAGCGCTCAGGATAATTAAAGAGGAAGGGGTTTGGCTCGAGATAACCAACCTGGTTATTCCCACGGCTAATGATGACCCTGAAAGTATCCGCAAAATGTGCGAATGGATAAAAGAAAATCTGGGCGAAGACACACCCCTGCATTTCAGCCGTTTTCATCCGGATTTTAAGTTAAAAGACCTGCCGCCTACGCCTGTTGAGACGTTGGAAATGGCCAGAGATATAGCGCTGGACGTTGGTTTGAAATATGTTTATATCGGAAATATTCCCGGTAACCCTGCTGAGAATACCTATTGTCCGGATTGTAAAAAGATCCTGGTGAAACGGACGGGCTATATGGTTTCTGAGAATAATATTGCGGATAATAAATGTAAGTTCTGCGGCTGTAAGATAGCCGGCAGGTGGGATATACTTGATAAAGGGGGTGAGTGAATATAGGTGAAAGCATTTTTAGTGGGGATTATTTTCTTGATAGCAACAGTTATTTTTATCGGATTAGGGTTTTTGTTTTTCCCCTTGCTTTTGGTAATGTGCGTCTTTTTAAGATTTATCCTGGGAATAGCGCTTCTTGTTCTGGCTATCTGGCTGCTGGGTAAATTTATTATTTTTGTCTGGGAATCATTGAGGAAAAAAGAAAAAGGAGGGCAGTAAAATGATCGATCGAATCAAACAGTTAACAGTAGTTACCGAGGATAAGGCGGGTATGCTTTCAGAGGTGGTCAACCTGATCGCAGCGCAAAACGTGAACATCAATGCTATTGATGCCTACGGCATGCAGGGAAAAGCAAGATTCCACATTATTACCGAAGATAATCAAAAGGCCTCGTCCGCGCTGCAGGCTAAAGGCTGGGAAGTAAAAGAAGAAGAGGTCGTAGCAATCGATCTGGAGAATAAACCCGGCGTGCTGGCCGGAATAGCGGCAAAACTTAGGGAAAGCGATGTAAACCTGCTTTATTGCTATGGCAGCGCAGGCGGCCGCGGGATCTTTGCCCGTTTTGTGATGAAGGCCGAAGATAATGATAAGGCTGTGGAGGTTTTGGGTTAAAAGGGGAAAATGCTTAATTTTCTCTGTCATATTCCGACCAGGGTTTTATTCGGCAGGAATCAGATTGAGCAACTGGCCGAAGAAGTCAAAAGGTATTCCCGGCGTATCCTGGTCGTTACCGGCCGGGAAAGCGTTAAGAAATACGGGATCTATCAGCGGGCGGCAGGAATTTTAAAAAAAGCGGGAATTACCTATTTTGACTTGAGCGGAATCAAGCCGAATCCGCTTCTAAGCAGGGTCTATGAAGGAATTGAGCTTTGCCGCAAGGAAAATATAGACTTTGTCCTGGCTGTCGGCTCAGGCAGCGTGATCGATACTGCTAAGACTATTGCTGCCGGAGTAAAGTATAAAGGCGATGTCTGGGACTTTTACCTTAAAAAGGCAAAACCCCGGGATTGTCTGGGCGTGGGAACAGTGCTTACCCTGGCTGCTGCCGGGTCAGAAACGAGCGTAAACGCAGTTATTACCAATGAAAAAACCCAGCGCAAACTTGCCTTTGGTTCTTTTTTGATCAGGCCGAAGTTTTCCATACTTGACCCCGTTTATACCTTTACGGTTCCGAGGATACACTCAGCTGCCGGGATAGTTGATATTATGTCCCATGTCTTTGAGCAATATTTTAGCCCCACCCGGAGTGCCGGGGTGCAGGACAGGATTTCAGAAGCAATTCTAAAGACATGTATCCATTACGGCCCGGTTGTATTGAAAGAGCCGAAAAATTACGAAGCGCGGGCAAATATTATGTGGGCAGGATCACTTGCCTTAAATGGTTTTCTCGGCCTGGGTAAGATCGAAGACTGGGCAACCCACAGGATTGAACATGAGGTGAGCGCTATTTATGATTTGACTCACGGTATAGGCCTGGCGATTATTTTCCCCAACTGGATGAAATATGTTTTAAATGAAGAGGCCGTCCCGATGTTTTCAGATTATGGGAATAATGTCTGGGGGTTAGGCAGAAATAAAAATCCTCTTGAGATCTCAAAGCAGGCTATTTTAAAAACAAAAGGTTTTTTTGCCGGGCTGGGTGCTGCGGTCAGCTTGAAAGAAGCGGGGATAAACGAAGAAAGGCTGGAAGAGATGTCTAAAAAGGCAGTGAGCTTCGGCGAGCTGGGAGAAGTTAAGAAACTAAATGACAGGGATGTCTTGAATATTTTAAAGATGTCACTTTAATAAACGCGGATATACGCAGATCTAACGCAGATTTACGCAGATGAATCGTAAAGAAATCTGCGACTATCTGCGTTGGATCTGCGAGAATCTGCGTTAAAAATGTTTTTTCAAATAAAAAATGCTATTGACGAATGCTTATTAAGGTGGTAAAATTAAAACAGGTAGCAGAACAAGGTAAACAGATAAAAGGCGGAGCCGATGAAAATTAAAATTCAAGTGGAGCTGACTTTTCCCGCAGACCTTAAAGATGAACCCGTGCTTTACAAGATGGGCCGCGATTTTAAGGTTATTCCTAATGTCTTAGAGGCCTCTTTTTCGACCGAGATGGGCTGGGCCATAGTTACCATGGAGGGCGAAGAAGCCGAGGTCAACAGGTTATTTGATTACTTAAGGACAAGGAACGTAACTATAACCCGTAGATAACAGCAGCCCGGGACTAATCCCGGACTGCCTATTTTCTCCTTGACAAAGATTTTTTTATTTGCTATACTTTGTGAAAAGTAACACAAAGTCTGTGAATTCTATTACGAATTGAGAGGTTATTGAGGATCGATGAGCAGCAAAAAGGTGCCTGA